>CAJXMQ010000024.1 GCA_913056225.1 uncultured Micrococcales bacterium
CCCGAGAGGTCAATTCAACACTTACCCATTTCCATTTTCGCAACCGTTATGGGTCTCACCGGTTTTGCAATTGCGATCGAAAAACTTGAGCAGTATTGGAACCTGGGAACACTGATTTCCGATCCACTACTGGTCATAAGTGGAGTGCTGCTTGTTGTTTTGTCGATGTTGTATCTGACTAAGTTTGCTTTGTTTCCGCAAGCTGTGATTGCCGAATTCAATCACCCAATCCGACTCAGCTTTTTCCCAACCATCACCATTTCGTTATTAGTGCTTGCAGTAGGTGTTCACCAGCGCCTTCCAGAAATTGCCGTTTGGATGTGGTGGGTTGGAATCATCGGGCAATTGATTTTCACCCTCGCCATCCTCACCCGCTGGATGCACCGTGAAAGCTTTGTAACAGAGCAGTCAAACCCTGCGTGGTTTATCCCAATTGTTGGAAATGTGCTGGTTCCAGTAGCAGGTGTAAACCTTGGATTTGTGGAGGTCAGCTGGTTTTTCTTCTCATTTTCGATTGTCTTGTGGCTACCAATGCTGGCAATCGTTCTAAACAGAATCTTTTTTCACCCTGCAATTCCCCAAAAGCTATGGCCTACCATGTTTATTCTGATTGCCCCACCAGCCGTAGCTTTTTTGTCATGGATGCAGCTAAATGGTTCCCAGCTAGATTCTCTTGGCAGGATTTTTTACTACTTTGCGGTATTCACAACCATCCTGCTTTTTGCACAAGGCAAGTACTTCGCCAGTGTTAAATTTGGGCTTCCATGGTGGGCCTACAGCTTCCCCATAGCTGCGGTCACCATTGCCAGCTTTTTATTCTCAGAGCTAACAGGTGGCATCTATTCACTGATTCTTGCTCATGTTCTGCTGGTCTTCCTGACGGGCCTAATTGCAACCCTTGTTTATAAGACCACTAAGGCAGCTCTGAGCAACCAAATCTGTCAGCCAGAGTAATAATTTGACCACCAACCGGGGTGGTTGGCTATGCTTAGGGAAAATCTCTTAGGCGGAAACGTTGAATTCTAAGCTCAAAACCAAGTCTGGATTCATTATTTGGTTCACTCTGCTGATCCTCAGCGTCTTGCTGGCAACCTTCATTCCCTACGGCATTTTGGGCACTCTCGATCCTTCATTGGCTGTCTTTGGTTTCTGGCTCGGCTTTGGCGTGGTGATTATTGGACTGATCGTGTGGGGAGTCAAAGACTGGAGGAACGGTCAGTGATATCAAGTGAGCTAGTTTGGCTGGCAATCGGTCTGTTTGCGCTTTTCGGAGTGGTCATCTCTCTGACCGCAACTAGGTCAAATAAGGGAACTGCCGAAGATTATTACCTGGCCGGAAGAAAAATTGGTCCGGTAGTTGCAGGTCTTAGTTATGCCGCAACCACTTACAGCGCTTTCATGCTGGTGGTTCTTACCGGTCTCACTTATCGCGGTGGTATTGGTGCATTGGGATTTGAGCTTATTTATTTTGCAGGTCTTGGTCTATTGGTCATTTTTGCCCCCAGGTTTTATCTAGCGGCCAAGCGTTGGGGATTCATATCACCTGCTGAAATGATTGGTGCGAGATACGGCGATCGCAATGTCGCAAGGCTGATGGCCGTCATTGCCCTGGTTTTCCTCCTCCCCTACTGCACCACGCAGATGGCCGGAATTGGACTGCTGTTGAGTGGTGTTACCAATGGTGGTTTCACCCTTTTCCAAGCAGTTCTTGTTGGAGCGGTGTTGGCAATTTTCTGGACATTGTTTGCAGGTCTGCGCTCAGTTGCTTGGACCGATGCGATTCAAGCAGCAGTCATGATGGTTTCTGGTTTGTTGGCTGTGGGCTTTGCAATTGCCGCACTCGGAGGATTCCCAGGACTGATTGACAAGACTTTGGAAAACAATGCTGAGTGGCTAAGCCTGCCAGGACCTGGACTGTGGTCCATTGGAACCTTTATTGCTCTCTCGCTTCCATGGTTTTTCTTCACTATTTCAAACCCTCAGGTGAGCCAGAGGCTATTCATCATCAAAGACTTCAAGTCCATGAAAACAATGATTTTGTGGGTGATGGCTTTTGGTCTGATCTTCACCCAGGTTGCAGTTATTTGGGGATTTGCAGCCCTGCAGTTGCAGCCAGGATTGGAAAACACCTCAAATGCAACCCCTGCACTACTGGGTAGTGGTGTCATCCCCATTCCAGTTGCACTCATGCTGATTGTTGGAATCCTGGCCGCTGCCATTTCAACACTTGATTCCATCGCACTCACCATGGGGGCCATGGTCTCCAGAGACTTCCTGGGTAAGAAAACTGCCTCCGCAACCGATCGCACGCAAATCACTGTGGGGCGTGTTGTTGTTGTGATTGTGATTGTTTTCGCAAGTTTCTTCGCTTTGCAAACAGCAACCATTGTCGATCAACTTGCGTCACTCTCGGCAGCTGGCTTGATGGTTACTGTTCCAAGCATTGTTGGCGCCTTCTTCTGGTCAAGAGCCACCAGCTGGGGAGCCTTGGCATCACTACTTGGTGGTTCGGTAACAGCAATTTGGATGGCGCTGATTCAGGGTGTGAGCGTATTTGACCCAGTCTTGGCTGTCACCGTGGCAACCGTCACTGTCGCTCTGTTTGTGGTTGTCAGTTTGGTCACCAAGCCTCGAGCAGAGGCGCTGGATTTCAAAGCCGAATTGAAAGCACCCCTGAAAAACAGTGGTGCCTGGTAATTATTAGCAATAACCAAACTTGTAAAACTACAGTGACTTAGTTTTTACCCATGACAATTACAGACAAGTATTTAGAAAACAATAAAGCTTACGCAGCCAATTTTTCTGGCCCATTACCTTTGCCTCCAAGCAATAAAATCGCAGTCTTAGCATGCATGGATGCACGGCTAAACGTTTATGGGGCTTTGGGTATTCAAGAGGGAGAGTCCCACGTTATTCGCAATGCCGGTGGCGTTGTCACAGACGACGAAATCCGCTCACTAGCAATCAGTCAAAGACTGTTGGGGACCGAGGAGATTGTCCTGATCCACCACACTGACTGCGGAATGCTCACCTTCACTGATGATGAGTTCAAGGCAAGCATCCAAGACGAGACCGGCATCAAGCCCGAGTGGGCAGCGGAATCATTCAATGATTTAGAGACAGATGTTAGACAATCAGTTGCCCGAATCAAGGCAAGCCCGTTCATCCCCAAAAAAGAAAACATCAGGGGCTTCATCTTTGATGTTGCAACTGGCCAGCTAAACGAAGTTAGTTAACAAGTGAAAGCGTCCTCTCGATTGGCCATTGTTGCAGCAGCAATGATGGCAATCGGGGGCGCTTTTTATTTTGAACCTTGGACGCTTTTCACATCAAGTAGCGTCAACGAGTCGCTTCCTGAAATCAGCACCTCGGAAGAGCAGGTGGTTGCACCTCCCGTTGAGAGCGAACCCATCGATTCCTCGCAGGAAGAAATCGAACCCGAAATCGCATACCCCATCACACTAGCCAGCGGGGATCTGATATCCCATGAGCATGAAACCTCCGGACAGGTCTTATTGCTGGAGCTTGAGGATGGTTCAAGAATTCTTAGAATCGAAGACTTGGACACCAGCGATGGGCCCAAACTTGAGGTTTGGTTAGCCGATGCCCCTGTCATTGAAGGTTTTGAAGGTTGGTTTGTATTTGATGATGGCCAGTACCAAAATCTTGGTGACCTGAAAGCCACCCAGGGAAATCAAAATTACGAAATACCTGAGGGGCTTGATTTAGACCAGTACAGCTCAGTCTCAATCTGGTGCTCCAGGTTCGCTGTCTCCTTTGGAGCAGCAGAACTTAGAACATAAGTGGAGATGGGGGGAATTGAACCCCCGTCCACGGCAGCGATTGTGGAGATTCTACGGGCGTAGCTTCAATAGACGTTTTCTCGGCCCCTGCATTTGTCTGAAGCAACTATGCAGACAGGCCCAGCCCAGGTAAAAAGTCCCGGATAGCACCTAGGCGCTACCATCCAGCTAGATTCCTAAATGGCGTCTAGGTCTGGGGCGGAATCGAACCCAGTTAGACGGACTTCGGGGCTAGCTTAAGCAGCTAGGGCGAAGTCGGCGCGCTTTGTATTGGCACCTATAGTTTTTGCAGAGGGCGTTAACGAGATAACTCTGCATCCTCGACCCGCTTCATCCACGCACTACTACAGTGTCGAAACCGATCATCCCCATGTTTAGTTATCAAATCTGCCGCAAGGCAGTATTGCAGTTTACCACTCTTTGCCCTTGGTGGCCATAGCTCTGTCGGCTTCACGCTTGTCCTGCTTTTCTTTCAGGGTCTGACGCTTGTCATATTCCTTTTTGCCTCGGGCCAATGCAATTTCAACTTTTGCTCTTCCGTCTTTGAAATAAAGCTTCAATGGAACCAGGGTGTAGCCGGTTTCTTTGACTTTGCCGGTGAGCTTGTTGATCTCCATCCGGTTTAGCAGGAGTTTTCTCTTTCTCCTGGTTGAGTGATTGGTCCAAGAGCCCTCTGTGAATTCTGGGATGTGCACGTTTTCTAACCATGCCTCACCGTTTTCAATGGCCGCGTAACCATCCACCAATGAAGCCCTGCCAGCTCTCAAGGACTTAACTTCTGTTCCGGTCAGCACAAGCCCAGCCTCGTAGACATCATCAATGTGATAGTCGTAACGAGCCTTACGATTGGTTGCGACTATTGCTTCGCCGCGCTCCCTAGGCATGTTTTCTCCTGGTTAGACCTTTAGATATCGACGAATTGCAACAGAACTCGCCAGAGCTGACAGGATAACACCGCCAAGAATCAACCAGGGAACAACTGTGAGCGCCTGCTGGGCACCAACAAATGACGTGAAGGGCAATCTCACCGCTAAGAAGTCTTGAACTAGCAATTCCACCGCTGCATAAACAGCGATGGCGCTGAGCACTGCACCCAGGGTCGCAGCAATTACACCTTCCAGGACAAACGGGAATCTAATGGAGAAATTGCTTGCTCCAACCAGCCTCATAATTGCTATTTCTCTTCTTCTTGAGAAAGCGCTCAATCTGATTGTGGTGCTGATCAGCAGAAGTGCGCTGGCAAGCATCACGCCCGCCACAGCTGCTGCGGTGATAGAACCTGCATTTAGAAAACTAAAAATTGAATCTAGATAGCCCCGCTGGTCTCTCACCTGCTCGACGCCAGCTGCTCCGCTGAAACTTTCGGTGATGATCGCACTCTGTTCAGGGTTTGTCAGATTCACCCAAAAAGCCTCGTTTAGCTGTTCGGGTGTCACGTAACTTGCAACGGTACTGTCCGCAAATTCCTCACTGAATTTTTCGTATGCCTGCTCGTGAGTTTCAAAATAATACTGATCGATGTAGGGAGCCAGAACCGTCGATGTCAGCTGAGCATCTACTGCTGCTATTTCAGCCTCGCTAGCCTCACCGGTTGGACAGGCGGCCGCTGGTGAAACATCTGTACACATATAAACAGCGACCTGTGCGCGGTCATACCAGTAGTTTTTCATTTCGTTAATCTGCAATTGCAGCAATGCTGCAATGCCAACAAAACTCAGAGAGATAAAGGTCACCAAGATGATTGAGATGACCATCGAAACATTGCTTCGAATTCCGGCCCAAGATTCACTCAGGGCAAATAAAACCTTCATCAGAATTCCTCCGACTTGGGCAATTCACCCGTGTTCACATCACGGTATCCGGCAGCTGCCGCGTCTCTAACAATCTCTCCATTTTTCAACTCGATTACTCGCTTTTGTAATCGGTCAACGATCCCGCGGTCATGAGTTGCCATCAGCACAGTCGTTCCGCCCAGATTGATTCTTTGCAATAAATCCATGATTTCGCCTGAGGTTTTAGGGTCTAAGTTTCCTGTTGGCTCATCCGCCAGCAAAATGTCAGGCTTATTCACAATTGCTCTAGCAAGCGCAACTCGTTGCTGCTCTCCACCAGATAGTTCACTCGGCATGCGCTTTGCTTTTTCGCTCAGCCCAACAAGGCTCAGCACGTCTGGCACAGCGGTTTCAATGAAGGCGCGCGGTTTGCCAATCACCTTTGATGAGTAGGCGACGTTTTCATAAACATTTTTCTGGGGCAGCAGTCTGAAATCTTGAAAAACCACGCCTAGGCGCCTTCTAAAAATTGGGACTCGGCGACTCGCAAGATTGATGAGATCTTCGCCCAAGACGTGAATAGAGCCAGTCGTTGGAACATCTTCACGCAAGACCATGCGCATCAGTGTTGACTTGCCAGAGCCGCTGGCGCCAACGAGAAATACAAACTCTCCACGCTCAACCTGCAGGGACACGGATTTCAAAGCTGGTTCATCTGAACCTTTATAAGTCTTAACGGCCTGCTGGATGGTAATCATTGTTTTGCAAGCCTATTTTTTAGATGATAGAAAACCCTGCAGGGCAGTGGAGTGTTGCTCTAAGAGCGTTTACGCCAGCGAATTCCTGCCTGAACAAAACCGTCCAAATCCCCGTCAAAAATTTCATCCGGGTTGTTCACCTCATAGTCAGTGCGAAGGTCTTTCACCATTTGATAGGGAGCCAATACATAGCTACGCATCTGCTCTCCCCAACTAGCCTTCACATCCCCAGCAAGTTCTTTTTTGGTGGCAAGTTCCTCGCGGCGTTTGATTTCAAGCAATCTTGATTGCAAAACCCTCATTGCCGCTGCCTTATTTTGAAGTTGGGATTTTTCGTTTTGGCAGCTGACTACGGTGCCTGTGGGTTGGTGGGTAATTCGAACCGCAGAATCTGTGGTGTTAACACTCTGACCACCTGGACCACTTGAACGATAGACATCAATTTTTAGGTCATTCTCATCAATCTCAATCTCGTCTGTGCTCTCAATCAAAGGCACTACTTCAACGGCCGCAAAACTTGTTTGCCTCTTTCCGGCTGCATTGAATGGGCTCATCCGCACCAATCGGTGAGTCCCCGCCTCAACGGACAGCTGCCCAAAGGCAAATGGCTCACTCACCTCCAAGGTTGCTGATTTGATTCCAGCACCTTCAGCGTAGGAAGTGTCTAAAACTTTTGGCTTCCAACCTCTTTTTTCAGAAAACCTTGAATACATTCTGAGTAGCATCTCGGCAAAATCAGTCGCGTCGTCTCCCCCAGCTCCGCTACGGATAGTCATCACGGCACCGCGCTCGTCATATTCGCCATTCAAAAGAGTTTGAACTTCTAGCTCTGCAATGTCTTTTTCAAGACCTTGAAGCTCTTTCACAGCCTCTGCTTCAGATGAACTGTCCTGCTCTTCCTGAGCCATTTGGTATAAAACCTCGGCATCGGAAATTCTGGACTCTATTCGACTGATTGTTTCCAGGGATTGTTTGGCTCTTGAAAGTTTGGAGGTCAATTTTTGAGCTCGGGCCTGATCGTCCCAGAGCCCTGGTTCAGTCACTTGAATCTCTAATTCATCTTTGTCGGATTCGAGTTGCTTCGGGTTGAGAACCTCAACTATCGCCTCGAAAGTTTCTCGAACCGATGCCAAACGCTGATTGAACTCAATTTCTGCCATGACGCATAAGTCTACGGGCAGTGAGATAATTGCTCGGTGAGTCAAACCAATCAGTTCCGCAAGCGCAATTTGATTCGACCTGTTTACCTCCCCTCTTTGCTATTCATGATGGCCGAGGGTGCACTGCTTCCGATCATTCCTGCAACTGCAGAAAGCTTTGGAGTTGGGCTTGCAACAGCGGGTGCGGTTGCCGGAGCGCTAATGCTGGGAGCACTTCTCGCTGAGGTTCCTTCAGCTCTCATCAACGGCATTTTCGGTGAACGAAGAGCAATGATGATCGCAGGAGCATTCGGTGCAATTGGGGCAACGATTGCCCTGGTTGGGCAAAATATTTTATTTTTAGCAGCTGGTGCAGCCATGGTTGGTGCGGGTCATAGCCTGTTTGGCCTTGCGAGACATACCTTTATGGCCGAAAAGGTCCCTGGAGTGATTAGAGCTCGAGCAATGTCCATCCTTGGTGGAATGTTTAGAGGCGGGCTGGCCTTGGGTCCCGTGTTGGGCGCTTTACTGATTGCGGCCTTTGGAACAAATTCGGTGTACTTGCTGGCTGCAGGTCTGATGCTGGTTGTTAGCTTTCTGATTTTCACCGTTGATCCCCAAACAATGCTTTGCACACCGAGTGAAAATCGCGGTAGATCTTGGATGATTGCCAAGCGTGAGAAAAACAAACTTAGAACTCTTGGAGTTGCAAGCGCAGTAATTGCGGGTATTAGAACAATCAGGATGATCGCGCTTCCACTGTTTGCCATCAATCTGGGAATTGATCCTGCAACTACATCTCTAATAATCGGACTCACCGGGATTATTGACTTCTCGCTGTTTTATCTCTCTGGAATTGTGATGGATAAATACGGAAGATTTTGGACCTCAGTACCAACCCTGTTGGCATTTGGAGTTCTCTACATGATGTTTTTCTTGATGGAGGATGTTTTCACATTCGCCTTGTTTGCAGCCCTAACTGCCTTGGTGAATGCTCTCTCCAGTGGCATAAACATGGTGTTGGGGGCAGATTTAGCTCCAGTTGATGCTAGGAGTGAGTTCCTGGCCGGGTTCAGACTTTTGACCACCAGTGGGAATGCCTTCTCTCCCTACGTGCTCTCTGGGGTTACCTTGCTATTTGGTCTTGGACCGGCCATGGCGGTAATGGGTGGAATAAGTTTTTATGGCGCCTACATGTTTTGGAGATTCTTACCCAAATACGGGCAACCAAGAAATCAAGACTGAACGCGGAGACCATCCCTGGGGTCAAAGCTGGCAACCGCACTTTCTGCACAAACAGCTATCGAGGTCGGAAGGCTGATGGCCGAGAAGGGAAGTGTGAGGTTCGAACAGAGTCTCATTCTTGATTCAAACTCCTCAACCTCAAGGTCAATAAATGAAAGCCCCTGAACGTTATTTGCCTGAAAGTACCTCTGCAATTGTGTCTGGACCAGAGAATACTCCGCATATTCCAATTCTTGAACTGAATGCTGATGGGCCTGCAATAGCGCCAGATCAGAATCGCCTTGCAGGCGATGTTGAGCAATCAGCATCATCCCAGAAAGGTAAACCACCAAAGCGGTTGCGACTGAAATTGAAGCAAGTCCAATGCCAAACGGTGAGATAGAACCTCTATCGGTTTTCAATCACTGCCACCTTGCGTGCCTGAACGGAATCAATGTTCACCTGCAGCAGATACCAACCACCGTCCTCGTCGCAATTTTCAAGACAAGAAATTCGGAGACTGGCAGGATACCCAAAATCACTTGAAATCTCGTTTGCCAATGAAGCAGCCGAAGCCTCTGGGTTTTCTGGTTTATCTATCATCATCTCTCTTGCCACCATCCTCACCACAGACTCTGCGGCCAGTTGTTTCTGAATAACCTGATACCCGGCGGGAACGAGCGCGAAAACCATTAGCGGCAATATTGAATAAACAATAATTTCGATTGCCGCATACCCCCTAGAACCGTCTTTCAAGCTCCGCACTCCCAGTAACAGTTGGAATGCTCAGGCTGTTTATGAACCCAGCCTGAGGCAATACAGCACTCACGGAAATCGATAGCTCCTGATTTTTAATTGAGGAATCAGTTTGAAAATTAGCCAGCGATGGCATTCGCTGCTCCAACAGTTTTAGCGTGTATCGCTCACCATCAGCAGGTGTCTTATCTGCAAGCGCACCATGCCTTGCCCCACTAACTGCAGCATCCCGAATCAACATCGCGTTCCAGCCGGCCATTAATGCCAAAATCACGCTAATCGAGACCAGCGTGATTGCAGTCAATCCGATAATCGAACCGATTACTGCCGAGCCCTTCTCAGCTTTCAAAACGAAACCACTCGCGAGATTGCTTGGTCGAATACACCCTGTAGCGCAGGACCAGCAATTCCCCAGATCAAGATAACCAGACCAGCGGTCATCAGTGTTATCAGGACCCAACCCGGCACATCGCCCCGATCAGAATTCATTGTCTTCATTTGTCTCCTCTCTAAATCCCAAGCCCAAGATTGGAAAGGCTTGGAAAACTTGCCATCAGCACGCTCATTGGCAAAATCAAAAACACCATGGGAAGCAACATCTTGGTTTCGTTACTGTTTGCTTTTTGTAAATCTTTCTGAGCGAGTTGATGATTAATGGTTCCGGCCTGAGCAATCAGTGCCTCACTTAGTGGAGTGCCTCTGGTTATGGCGAGGGTCACCTTAGAGCTAAATTCAGACAAAGCTGCATTCGAGTTGCGCTCTGAGGTCTCAGCCAGAGCATCTAAAAACGATTCGCCGAGCTCTACTCTGGTGACGATCTCAGATAATTGTTCCGCGAGCGGTCCAGTCATTCTTTGAGTGAGCCAAGAAAAGCTTTTCTCAACTCCCAACCCGTTTTTCACACAAAGCGATAGCAATAATGAGAAGTCAGCAAGGTCGCTATCAAAAGACTGTTTTTTCGATTTGAGTTTGCCAATCTTTGCGGGATTAGATTCAAACTCAAATTTTGGAGAAACCTTTACTCGATCATTTAGACGCATTGAACACCCTGCCTCTTTGTTTTACTCGACCGATTCGATCTGTTGCAAAATAAGCAACCACGCTGATAATCAGCGCCAGCAGCATTACCTGATTTCCAGCTGCAGATTGATAGCTACTCAAACCCTCGGGTCTCTGAATCAAAAGCAGGACAATCAACCATGGAGCCAGCAGTCCGAATTTGGCAACAGCCATGGACCAGTTATGGCGAGAGCTGATTTCGTTTTCTCGCTGCAGTGACATTCGAGACTGGTTTGCTAGATCAGACCATGACCCAACCTGGCCGCTAAGTCCGAAATTGAGGCTAAGCAGATTCAGCAGTGCATAGAAATCGCCATAGCGATTAGCAATATTCAGTCGAAACCAATCAAGTGCCTGCTCCTCATCCTCAACTTCAATTCTCGACCGCAAAGCAGAAAAACTCTCTTGCAACTGTTTCGGTCCACTCTGTTGAATTTCCTCAACCTGTTCGATTAGCGGAATAGAGGCTGCATAACCAGACTGGGTCAATTCAAAAACAGCGGGCCAGGCATCAAGCATTCTTCGATATCTAGTTGCGGCTCTAAGCCTCATAAATTCGATGATTGCCAACAGGGTCAGGACTGTAACCGCCAATCCAAATGCATATATCCCAAAAACAAGATAGGTAATTAGGCCAAAACACATTGCCCCAAGTAGGGAAGCCAGCACAACTCTGTTGGTCCCAACCTGATAAAAACCAGCTCTGGCAACCAGGGAGTTGAGTCGCTCAATCACGTTGCCAAACCTCACTCACGGTCCGGGAACCATCTTGATTTCGCTGGCAATGAATAACCATGTCCACAACAGAATCAACAGTTGGGTTCAAAAATGCCTCGCTGATGTTTCCGCCCGCTAACAACGGCAGCGTTCTCATTTTGCGGATTGCTTCACTGGCACTGTTTGAGTGGATAGTGCATATGCCGGGTATCCCAGAATTAAGAGCAATCAATAAATCCAGTGCCTCGGCACCCCGAACCTCGCCAACCGCTATTCGGTCAGGGCGCATTCTCAGTGCTTCTCGCACCAGCTGTCTAAGCGGGACCTCATTTGCCCCCTCGGTGGATCCTGGTCTGGTTTGCAATGCCACCCAGTCATCTAAAGGGGCGTAAATTTCGAAGGTGTCCTCGCAACTTACAAGCCTCATGCCCTCAAGTTCAGCCAAAATCGCACACATCATGGTGGTCTTGCCTGCCTGAGTGGCTCCACTAACGAGAATGTTTTTGCCCATTCTCACCGCACTTTTTAGCTGCTCAAGTTGTCTATCGTTGATTACTCCTTGATTGGATAAGTCTGTAAGCGACTTTATGGATTTTGAGAACTTCCTGATGTTGACAGCCCAGTGCTGTTTTGTGATTTCAGGGATGACAACATGCAACCTAGACCCGTCCACCAAGGATGCATCGACTGATGGGGTGGACCTGTCTAACCTTCGACCAGAGTGTCTGAGTAGTTTTTGAACTACCCGTCTAAGTTGCTCAGAATCTAAATCAATGTATTCAGAATGATTTCTTCCATGCTTGTGAAAGCGGATCTCGTTGGGTTTGTTAATCCAGATTTCCTCAATTGCGTCATCACTCAAATAAGCAGAGAGTGGGCCAAACCCAATTAATTCATTCAGAACTCCGGTTGTCGCCTGTTTCTCATCGACGACACTGCCGCCTGCCAACAAATGCTCATCTATTGCCAACTCCGCTGCTTGCGAGGGATGGTTCCTCATTGCAATTGACCTAGCTCTTCGAGAGAGCTCTAATACCTGGGCTTCTTCCATGGATGCATGGAACCAAACAAAAAGAATGCGTGCTTTGGGTTATCCACAACCAGAAACCCACTAGACTATGGTTTTGCGCGGAAGTGGTGAAATTGGTATACACGCTAGATTTAGGTTCTAGTGCCGCGAG
>CAJXMQ010000025.1 GCA_913056225.1 uncultured Micrococcales bacterium
CGTTCATGGCGTAACCAACGAGATTGCCCAACGTGATGGTGTGTCTCCAGTCATCGCACTTACTGAACTTTCGGAACTGCTAAGTCGGCATTTTGCGGACGGCACTCCAGTAGTTGCTTTTAATGCCCCGTACGATTTCACAATTCTTAGAAATGAATTGATTCGACATGGTTTGCCAGCGCTTTCCGTCAAGCCGGTGATAGATCCTCTGGTTATTGATAAGCGGTTTGTTCAATTTAGAAAAGGTAAAAGAACGCTCAGCATTCTTTGCGGACACTATTCGATTGAGTTGCTGAATGCGCATGAGTCGTCCGCAGACGCTCTCGCTGCAGTGAGATTGGCTCAGCACCAAGCGAGAATTTTTGCCAATGAAATTGAACCAGATGTGTTCAAGTTACATGAATTGCAAATTGATTGGAGCAAAGCTCAGGATGAGAACTTTGCAAAATTCATGGCAACTAAAAATCCCGGATTCAAAATCAACCCGGGATGGCCAGAAAAGCCCTAGCCGAAGTTTTTGTAACGCTCGTTGAATCTTTCGACACGTCCCGCACTGTCCATAATGCGCTGCTTACCCGTGTAGAACGGGTGTGAGGCAGATGAGATTTCAACGTCAAATACTGGGTAGGTGTTTCCATCCTCCCACTCAATTGTCTTGTCGCTAGTTACGGTTGAGCGAGTTAGGAATGTTGCACCGCTCGCTAGGTCGCGAAAGACAACTGTCTGGTAGTCGGGGTGAATGTCAGCCTTCATT
Organism: uncultured Micrococcales bacterium; assembly: GCA_913056225.1. Lineage (GTDB taxonomy): Bacteria > Actinomycetota > Actinomycetes > Actinomycetales > Microbacteriaceae > CAJXVY01. The sequence goes on from CAJXMQ010000025.1 coordinate 755, forward strand.
TATAAACCTTTGATGAATTGGTATTTAACAAGCTCAAATACTAGCACTACAGCATCAACAATTGAAGCCTAGGATTTCGATCTAACCGTGAATCTTCCCTGATTGCTGATCACCGTCATGTTGTATTCGAAACAATCACTGATTTTCTCGCTGGTCAACACCTCATTGATCGAACCTTGGCTATGCACCTTTCCGTTGCTCATCAGCATCGCATGAGTGAATCCAGCAGGTATTTCCTCGATGTGGTGAGTGACCATGATCATTGCTGGAGCGGTAGAGCTTTGCGCATACTCCCCCAAAAGCTTCACGGTCTGCTCTCGCGCTGCCATGTCCAGTGATGCAACTGGCTCATCCATCAGCATCAGTTCAGGATCGGTCATTACTGATCTTGCAATCTGAACTCTTTTTTTCTCTCCGTCGCTAAGGGTGCCAAAGGCACGTTCCTCTAAGCCTGCTAAGCCCCATTCGGAGAGAACTCTGCGAGCGCGACGAAGATCGATATCTTCATACTCTTCTTTCCAGCGACCAGTTATTCCATAGCTGGCGGTCATAACCGCATCCAAAACCTTTTCACTGTTGGGAACGTGGTCAGTCAATGCGTTGGATGCAAATCCGATGCGAGTTCTGAGTTCAAAGACATTTACCTCACCAAGGTTTTTATCAAGGATGTTTGCGCTTCCCTTGCTTGGATGAATCTGAGCGGCAGCCACCCGCAGGAGAGTGGTTTTGCCAGCTCCGTTTGGTCCAATGATTGCCCATCTTTGGTGGGGGTGAACCTGCCAATTGACGTCAGCAATAATCTCGCGGTTGTCTCGAACCACGCTTACCGATGAGAAATTCACTACTTCAGCCATATGTTGCCTAAGCTTAGCTTTTGAGCCTGCAGTTTTTCGGCAATAACACCTAATTCAAATCAGTGGAGGCAAATATCTCGGTCCTAGTTGTTTTTGATGTTGATTCCACATTGATCGCTCATGAGGCAATTGAAGAGATTGCTGAAGTTTTGGGAAAACGTGAGCAGGTGGCAAGGATTACCGACTCAGCCATGCGAGGAGAGATTGACTTCGAGCAATCACTCAGAGAAAGGGTCGGCTTACTTAGAGGAGTAACAGAAGCCCAACTTGTCGAAATCTCAAAAGAATTTAGGATCAACACCGGAGCGAAAGAGTTAATTGAACACGTTCACACCCTCGGCGGGAGAGCCTGTGCCGTTTCCGGTGGCTTCAGCTCCTTGCTCGTTGGTATCGCAGACGCATTGAATCTTGATGATTACCTGGCCAACACACTGGAATTGAATTCAGGCAAACTCACTGGAGGCTTACTGCCTCCAATCATTGACGCACAGGCCAAGCAGCAGGCCCTGTTGAATTGGTCCAAAAAATTTCAAATTCCACTGAACAAGACCGTAGCAATAGGTGATGGGGCAAATGATTTGCTAATGCTCAAACAAGCGCAGGTCAGTATCGGGTTTATGCCCAAGCCAGTAGTTGCTGAGGCTGTTCAGCATGTCTTGGCAGAGCCTGATTTCAGACCGGTAATTGACCTACTCCCCTAGGCTCCGGTTGAGTGCAATCCACCGTCAACGTGGACAATCTCCCCAGTCGTGGCTGGAAAGAAATCACTTAATAGCGCAATAATCGCCTTTGCTGCAGGTTCCGTGTCGGTTAGGTTCCAACCCAAAGGTGCACGATCTGTCCACAGCTCTTCCATAGTTGCAAAACCCGGGATTCCCTTTGCTGCAGTGGTCCTTAGTGGTCCAGCACTTACCAGGTTGACCCTGATCCCCTCAGCACCCAGATACCTTGCAAGATATCGGGATGTGGATTCAAAAGCCGCCTTGGCAACTCCCATCCAGTCATAAACAGGCCAGGACAAGGAGGCGTCAAAAGTTAGCCCGACAACACTGCTGGGATTATTTAATTTATCCTGCAAAGCAGCGGTGATTGACTTCAATGAGTAGGCGCTAACCTCAACCGCGTTGGAAACGTCACTCCATTCTGTTTGCAAGAAGTTGCCCCCAAGAGCGCTTTGAGGAGCAAACGCTATTGCGTGAACAATTCCATCCAGTGAATCAAAATGTTCGCCCACTCTCTCGCTCAACTTTGCGAGGTGCTCCGGGTCGGTTGCATCCAGCTCGATTACCTCAGCTTTTTTAGGAAGCCTTGAAGACATCTTCTCGGTGATTGGTAGCATTCTCCCAAAGCTTGAAAGTATTACCTCAGCACCCTGTTCTTGAGCGATTCGGGCTGCGGTGTAAGCAATAGAAGCTTCTGTGAGAACTCCGGTGATCAGTATTTTCTTACCTTCTAAAATTCCCATGACTGTCTCCTAGTGTCCCATTCCTAATCCGCCATCTACGGGGATTATTGCACCTGTTATGTAGCCCGCTTCTTCACCGACTAAGAAACTAACGGTAGCGGCTACCTCCGCGGGTTCGGCAAATCGACCCGCTGGAATCCTTGATTTGTAATCTTCTTGGGTTTGTTCCGGCAAAGATGCAGTCATGTCGGTGTTGATAAACCCAGGAGCGACAACATTGGCCGTTATGTTTTTTCCACCCAGTTCTTGAGTAATGCTTCTGGCTATACCCACCAATCCAGATTTGGAAGCAGAGTAGTTCACCTGTCCAGGAGAGCCAATGGAACCAACGACGCTTCCTATTAGGACAATCCGGCCGTGTTTGGCCTTCAGCATCGACCTGATGACCCTTCTCACAACCCTGAATGTTCCAGTCAGGTTTGTCTGAATTACCTGCTCAAAATCCTCATCTGACATTCGCAGCAATAATTGATCATTGGTTATGCCGGCGTTAGCGACCAATAATTCAATTGGTCCAAGTTTTGACTCAACTTCCGAAACCGCAGCATCCAACGATTCTGGCTGGTTTAGATCGGCTACAACTGCGAGAGTGCCAGCAACTTCTGTTCCGTCCCTGGAGGTTATTGCCACCTGATAGCCATCACTGACCAGTCTTTCAGCGATTGCTTTGCCAATGCCGCGGTTACCGCCTGTAACCAAAGCTGTCTTTGTCATAATACCTCCGGGAATATCTTTGCCAGTTTTCCTTTTTGACTACCCAGAGTCTAGCCATCGACCGAAATGAGCAGCACATAATGGATAAGCCACAGAGCGCCACCAGTCTGGAGAGCACTCCAGAACAAGAGCGCAAAGATAGGCTGATTAAATACTCAATTGCAATGGGAATCAGGGTAATTTGCCTTATTGTTGGGGTTTTCTTGCAAGGCTGGATGATGTGGGTGGCATTTGCTGGAGCAATCTTCCTTCCCTATTTCGCGGTGATTTTGGCAAACGCCCCATCCAGCTCCAGCTCAAGCAGAAAAGCCACTTCCCCAACCAAGTCAATCTCTGCGGATAAGTTCAACATCGTCGATGACTAACGAGCTCAAATGCTCTCGTGCTGGCTGTGAAAAGTCAGCTAGTTTTTATATTCATTGGCGCAACCCAAAGATTCACACTGCAGACCGAATTAAGGTCTGGCTATCCTGTGAATCTCACAGACAGTATTTTGTTGATTACCTTTCAATGAGAGAATTCTTCTTGGAGGCAAAAATCATTGAATAACTTTGCTAGATGGAGCGGCTGGTTCGCTTTGGTGTTGGTTTTTGCCACGGCAACGGTTTTTCTTTCCTCTTGGCAATTCGACCGCCGAGAAGACAAAGTCGACCGAATCGAATTGGTCCAGGAAAACTACTATGCACCCGTATCGACTTTGAATGAGGCAACCGCCAATTCTGAATTACCAGCAGAAAACGAATGGATGAGGGTTGAGCTGAGCGGAAACTACCTCACTGACCACACATACATCGTCAGAAACCGACCATTGAATGGACAACCTGGTTTTTTGCAGTTGGTTCCCTTCCAAACAAATGACGGCAAAATCATCGCTATCGAAAGAGGCTGGCTACCGACGGGAAACGAGCAGGACTCCCCCGATATCAATCCGTTTATCTCTGACACTCAAAAAACCATCACCGCTCGATTGCGACCGAATGAGCCTGAGATCAGCAGATCTGCCCCCGAAGGTCAAATTGAGAACATAAACATCCCAAGATTTGAAGAGATAACCGGCTTGGACATGGAGACTGATTTTTATGGGAGGTTGGCATCTGAGACGCCTGCAGAGTCTTCCTACCCAACTCCCATGCCCATGCCCAGGATGGATGAGGGAAATCACCTCAGCTATGCATTGCAATGGCTTCTGTTTGGAGTGATGGCATTTATCGCGTTTGGTTGGGCTCTTCGCCAAGAGCTTCTTTACAGGGCTGGGAAACAAAAGGCTAAAAAGAAAGATTTCGACTCAGAAGCCGAAGATTCAATCTTAGATTCAGCCGAATCCTCTGCCATGCAGTAATGTTTTCCAACAGACCACAGTTTTAGGAGTTTTAGATGTCCAGAGTCGCAGTTTTAGCAGATCGCGTTGTCAGTCGCTCACTTGTAATGGACGGCATCTTGATCACCGGTTCGATTGCGTTGATGGCGGTTTTGGCGCAGATTTCAATTCCACTTTGGCCGGTTCCGGTTACGCTTTCAACCCTTGCAGTGATGCTGATCGCTGCAACACTCGGAACTGCGAGGGGAACAGTTTCCATTGTCGGATACCTCAGTGCTGGGGCACTTGGGTTGCCAGTTTTCGCAGGTGCTGCTTCACTCTCTGCAGTGCGCCCAACCTTTGGCTATCTGGTTGGATTCGTTTTAGCGGCCGTGTTGATTGGTTACTTCGTCTCAAGAGGTTTTGATAAGAGTTTCTTGAAAATGGCTGGTGTCTTCACCCTTGCCAGTGTTGTCATCTACACAACAGGAGCAGCTTGGCTGGTAACTGGATTCGGAATGGATATTCAGCAGGCAATTGCTGTTGGTGTGTTGCCATTCCTCATCGGAGACGCGTTGAAGGTGGTTTTAGCAAGCTCACTGATAGCTGGAGCGAGAAAGATTCTGAACTAAATACTGAAGCCAATCGAGCGCATTTGCTCTCTTCCGTCTTCAGTAATTCTCTCCGGACCCCATGGTGGCATCCAAACCCAGTTGATTCTAAAGGCTTCGACAACACCATCTAAGGCATCGCCGGTCTGTTCCTCCAAAACGTCTGTTAGGGGGCATCCAGCACTGGTGAGCGTCATGTTCACAATCAGATTGCCGTCCGGATCTTCTTTCAGCCCATACACCAGCCCAAGATCCACTATGTTGACGCCAATCTCAGGGTCAATCACTTCTTTCATCGCCTCCAGCACTTCGTCATACTTGCTGGGCGAAAGCTCTAGCTCTTCACTCAACTTGCAGCCTTTGTGTAGCGGTCATATCCTTCTGCCTCGAGCCTGTCGGCCAATTCTGGACCACCCTGCTCGGCAACTTTTCCGTCCACGAACACGTGCACGAAGTCTGGCTTGATGTATTTCAAAATCCGGGTGTAGTGGGTAATCAGCAAAACACCTAGGTCGCTGCCTTCCTTGGCTCTGTTCACTCCCTCAGAAACAACCTTTAGTGCATCCACGTCCAACCCACTGTCGGTTTCATCCAAGACAGCAAATTTTGGCTTCATTAGCTCCAGCTGCAGAATCTCGTGTCGCTTCTTCTCTCCACCACTGAAACCTTCATTGACGTTTCGCTCGGTGAAGCTTGAGTCGATCCTCAAGTTCTCCATTGCTCCTCTTACCTCTCCAACCCACTCACGCAGGGCTGGAGCCTTTCCTGCAATTGCAGTCTTTGCAGTTCTTAGGAAGTTGCTAACGCTCACCCCTGGCACCTCTACTGGATACTGCATTGCCAGGAACAGTCCCAAACGAGCTCTCTCGTCTGGACTCATTTCAAGCACGTCCTCGCCATCCAGAAGAATTTCTCCCTTGGTTACTTCGTATCGGGGGTGCCCTGCAATTGAGTAGGCAAGAGTTGATTTGCCACTTCCGTTTGGACCCATCACTGCGTGGGTTTCACCGGAGTTGATGACTAGGTCTACACCCTTCAAAATCTCGATGTTGCCGTTATCGGTCGTTACCTCGACGTGTAGGTTTTTGATTTCAAGCTTTGCCATGTTATTTCTCTCTAATCTGTTTCGTATTCCAAATAAATTTCGTCACCCTCGATGATGACCTCGTAAACCGGCACTGGTTCAAATGCTGGTAGCGAAAGTGGTTTTCCGGTGTTCAGGTCAAATTTCGCGCCGTGCGCCCAGCACTCTATTGTGGAGTCATCCACAAAGCCTTCACTTAGTGAAATATCACCGTGAGAGCAGTTGTCGCTGATTGCCTTTATCTCTCCACTGGTGGTCTTCACCAGAGCAATAGGAACATCATCAATCTTGATGCGGAGTGCTTTCCCAAGCGGAACATCGTCCACCTTGCATACCTTTATCGCCATTACAGAACCTTCTCCAAATCGGCCTCAATGGCGTTGGTTAGCCTGTCCTGAATTTCTTCAACACCGATTTTCTGAATGATCTCATTCAAAAAGCCTCTTACCACCAGACGTCTCGCAGTTTGTTCATCCAGTCCTCGGCTCTGAAGATAAAACAGCTGCTCGTCATCGAAGCGTCCACTGGCGCTGGCGTGTCCAGCCCCTTCAATCTTTCCAGTTTCGATTTCCAAGTTTGGAACACTGTCGGCCCTGGCTCCATCAGTCAGCAAAAGGTTTCGGTTTAGCTCATAGGTGTCAGTTCCTACCCCAGCTTCACGGATCAAAACATCACCAATCCACACCGTGTGCGCTCCCTTGCCCTGCAACGCACCCTTGTAGGCAACCCTTGAGCGGCAATTAGCTGCGTTGTGATCGATGAATGGCCTGTGCTCGATGAACTGGTGGCTATCGGCTAGATAAACCCCATACATCTCCACGTTGGACCCTGGCTCACTCAAATCCGCCTGTGGAACAATTCTGATCGCCTCACCCTCCATGGAAACAACGATGTGAGTCAGGGTTGAATCTCGCTTGAGCTTGGCAAAGTGGTTGCTAACGTGAATTGACTTGGAATCCCAGTCTTGAATCGTAATCAGGGTGAGATTGGAGCCCTCCCCCGTGACAATCTCCACATTTTCTGCAAGCTTGCCGTGTCCTTGGTGGTCAATTACTAAGGTTGCCTGCGAGTGTGGCTCGGCATTCACAAAGATGTGAGCTGCCTTAGCTGAGTCATCCGCTGACACCTTCACGTAGTGAGGTTCTGTGCTCTCACCAGTGAGTGTTACTTTTAGTGTCCTGGAGGCGTTTGTCCAAGCGGCTGCAGAAACTCGATCTTCTGGTTTGCCAGCGGTTCCAACCAAGGATTCTGTTGAATCTATGAATTCGGCAGTTGCTCCGCTGGCAAGCTGCAAACCAAACTGTGACTCTTCCAGCTCTGGGTATACTGCGTCATCAAGCCCGCTTAGCTTGTCGGTCGGAAAATATTTCCAAACCTCTTCAAACCTTGAAGGTCTCTCGAAGTCCTCGACGGAAGTTGATTTAGGCCTAGCGTGCCTGATTTGTATTGGTGCTCCAGCCCCGTGGCTGTGCTCCTCGATTCCATGCTGGGCCATTAACCAACGGCTCCTTCCATTTGCATTTCGATCAACTTGTTTAGCTCAAGCGCATACTCCATTGGGAGTTCTTTGGCGATTGGCTCAATGAATCCACGAACAATCATGGCCATTGCCTCGTCTTGCTCAATCCCCCTGCTCTGCAGGTAGAACAGCTGCTCTTCACTTACCTGGCTAACAGTGGCCTCGTGACCCATGGTGACATCGTCTTCCCGAACATCGATAGCTGGATATGTGTCAGAACGCGAGATTGTGTCAACCAAGAGTGCGTCACACATAACCGTGTTTCGCGAATTCTTGGCACCAGGGTGGATTTTCACTTCACCTCGGTAACTAGAACGTCCACCGGCTCTAGCAATTGATTTCGAAACAATTGATGAGGAGGTGTTAGGGGCGGCGTGAATCATCTTTGCCCCTGCATCCTGGTGCTGACCCTCGCCAGCAAAGGCAACACTGAGGGTCTCACCTCTGGCGTGCTCTCCAGCGAGAATGACAGATGGGTATTTCATCGTCACCTTGGACCCAATGTTTCCATCAATCCATTCCATGGTTGCACCCTCGTGGGCGATAGCCCTCTTGGTTACCAGGTTATAAACATTGTTTGACCAGTTCTGAATGGTTGTGTAGCGAACCCTCGCGTTTTTCTTGACGATGATTTCAACTACCGCACTGTGCAAGCTATCCGATTTGTAAATTGGAGCAGTGCAACCCTCGATGTAGTGCACGTAGCTTCCCTCATCAGCGATGATAAGAGTCCTCTCGAACTGACCCATGTTCTCAGTGTTGATGCGGAAGTATGCCTGCAGTGGGATTTCAACGTGGACTCCCGGTGGAACATACACGAAGCTTCCACCAGACCAGACTGCTGTGTTCAACGCTGCGAATTTGTTGTCCCCTGCTGGGATCACGGTTCCGAAGTACTCCTTGAAAATTTCTGGGTGCTCTTTCAAAGCTGTATCGGTGTCCAAGAAGATCACGCCCTGCTCCTCCAGATCCTCGCGAATCTGGTGGTAGACAACCTCTGACTCGTACTGAGCCGCCACGCCTGCCACCAGCCTCTGGCGCTCCGCCTCGGGGATACCTAAACGCTCGTAGGTGTTGCGAATATCTTCAGGCAGGTCTTCCCATGTTTGAGCCTGCTTCTCGGTCGAGCGAACAAAATACTTGATGTTGTCAAAGTCAATTTCTGATAAGTCAGAACCAAACGAAGGCATTGGCTTTTTGGTGAAGAAGTTGTAACCCTTGAGACGGAAGTTCTTCATCCACTCATCTTCGTTTTTCCGGTCGGAGATGTCAGTCACGACCTGTTCGTTAATCCCTCTTCGTGCACTCGCACCGGCTGCGTCACTATCGGACCAGCCAAATTCATACTGTCCGAGTGAGTCCAGTTCGGGACGGTCAATAATTTTTTCTGACACTATTCCTCCTAAATTGCTTCCATATAAATCAACACCACGCTCACTGTTCTATTCCATGAGGAAATAAAACCCACATGTGTCAAAATAGAGAATAGTAGATAACTGTTTCTAAACAACTAAGGCATACCTAAGGAGAGTCATGAGTCTGGCCCAACAACCAAAGACCAACTTGCTTGACGCTTTATTCGGTCAGGCCAGACTGAAGCTATACGGTTGGCTCTCTCTTGCTACTCAAATTGGAATTGTCGTCACAGGTGGAGCAGTTAGGCTGACCGGCAGTGGACTGGGATGTCCAACCTGGCCAAGGTGCACCGAGGACAGCTATGTTTCAACTCCTGAAATGGGCTTTCACGGAGTTATTGAGTTTGGAAACCGTTTACTCACCTTCGTTTTGCTTATTGTTGCAATCTTGACCTTCATAACAGTGCTTCGAGCCCGCAAGCAGAGAAAGGGCTTACTATTGCCCTCCATCGGACTGGGTCTAGGAATTATCCTGCAGGCCGTGATCGGTGGAATTACGGTGTTAACCGGGCTCAACAGCTGGGTGGTTGGCCTTCACTTCTTGGTGAGTGGGGCACTGATTGCACTTGCGTCCTTATTAGTCTGGAGAATCTATTCTCCGAAAACGGAGATTGTATCCGAGCTTGGGCATCTAACTCGATGGCCACTCATTGTTACGGGAACACTGGCAATCATTGCCGGAGTGATTGTTACCGGAGCCGGTCCGCACGCAGGTGACGCCAACACCCCAAGAAACGGCCTTGACCTTGAAATTTGGCAGCACTACCATTCCTACCCCGCTTATGCGATGACTGGACTGATGGCGGTTGCCCTGATTTCCCAGTGGTTGCTTCACAGATCTTTCACTGTGAGTGTCAGAGCGCTAAGTATTGGACTGGCTATCGCCATCTCGCAGGCTATTTTGGGAGTGATCCAAGCTAGAACCGGAGTTCCAGCACTTTTGGTTGGGGTTCACATGTTCGGCGCAGCACTGACCTGTTCTGCAATTGCATTCCAGGCACTGGCCTTGAAGCGAAGGTATTAGTTGCAGGCCATTTATTGGTTTCGCAGAGACCGGAGAGTGTCTGATAACGAGGCACTGAGTTTCGCAAGTGATAAGCAGCTATTGACGGTTTATGTCCACTCGGGTTTCGATGATCAGTCGGCAAATCGCCAGCACTCGTTGCTTGCCTCGCTAAAAAGCTTGGATACTCAGCTCCAACAAAAACTGAACATTGTTTCTGGGGACCCCGCGGATCAACTTCTAAGACTGGCTCAGGATCAGGAAATTGACCAGGTGATTGCCACTCGTGCCTATGACACCGAAGGAATGATTGAACAGGCCAATGTTGCTGAAGCTTTACACAAAAATTCAATAACTTTGAAACTTGTGGGTAGTTACTACGCCATCACTCCTGGTGAAGTGAACAAACCAGACGGAACCGCCTATAAGGTCTATACGCCTTTCTGGAGAGCTTGGAGCGATAAAGAAATACCAAGTCCTTTTCCAACTCCAGAGTTGAAACTTATAGACCCAGTGATTCGTGACTACCCCACCCCCGCTGGTGAGCCATCAATCAAGATCAAAGCAGGCGAACAATACGCTCTGCAGACTCTGGGCAGGTTCAAAGAAGTTGTTGATACTTACCCTGAGGCCCGAGACAAAATGGCGGTGAGTGGAACCAGCAAACTCTCCCACGCCCTGTCACACGGCGAAATACACCCGAGAACGGTAATCGCGGCAATCGGCTTTGAAAATGAAGTCTTCATTAAAGAGATTTGCTGGCGAGAGTTTTATGCAGATGTAATGTTCAGAAACCCACACACTTTGGATGAATACTTCGACAGCCGGTTTGAAAATATGCAATATGACTCGGGCCAGTTAGCGGATGAAAGATTTGAGGCTTGGAAAAATGGCAACACCGGCTATCCGGTTGTTGATGCAGCGATGCGCCAGCTTAGAGAAACCGGCTGGATGCATAACCGCGCCCGAATGATTACCGCCAGCTTTTTGATAAAAGACCTTCACCTGGAATGGCAACAAGGAGCGCGTTGGTTTGAATCACAGCTAACTGACTATGACCCCGCGAGCAATTCTCATGGCTGGCAGTGGACCGCAGGGTGTGGAACTGATGCCTCTCCTTATTTCAGGGTGTTCAACCCAATCCTGCAGGGAAAGAAGTTTGACCCCCAAGGAGATTACATCCGTCGTTATGTCCCAGAATTGGCTCATTTGGACAGTCACTCAATTCACGAACCCTGGGATGCCATAGATGGATACTCAGGAGGCTATCCAGAAAGGGTTGTTGATCATGCTGCTGAGCGTGAGGAAACCCTCAGGCGCTACAAAGCCCTAAAGGACAATTAGAGGATCGACAGCGATTGCTATGAAAAGTAGCGTCAGGTGGGTGATTGAGCCATGGAACAAACGCATTGGATTTCTAATTTCGCCCTTGATGGCTTGTTTGTATAACAAGTGACTTTCCCAGGTGAACCAGATGCCGGCAATGATTGCAACTGAGGAGTAAATCAACCCCATCTCCGCAATTGGAATCAGTAGAAGCGTTGATGCCAGATAGGCGTAAGCGTAGAGAATTATCTGTCGACCAACGGTTTTGTTGTGAGCGACAACTGGA
>CAJXMQ010000026.1 GCA_913056225.1 uncultured Micrococcales bacterium
TCACCCCTCCAAACTACCTCCTAGACTGAGCGGGTGAGCGAAGACAAAGCGAAAAAGCAGCCTGCGGCCTTTTTTGACGTTGATAACACCTTGGTCAGGGGTTCAACTGCTTTTTTATACGCAAAAGTCGCCATCGAAATCGGGGTTTTCAAACGCAGCGATGTTTGGCGCATGGGCTTTGAGCACCTGAGGTTTATCTGGCGAGGTGAGAATAATGACCGACTGGCAGCCATCAAAGATCAAGCTCTTAGCCTGATTGCAGGTGCCAGCCGTGAGGAAATGAACAGCCTAATGCAGAAGGTTTGGGATAAAGAAATCAAGCGCAAGGTCTATCCGGGGATGGTGGAGATTGTTCAGGAACACTTGAATGCAGGCAGAGAGGTCTGGCTAATAACCGCCTCACCACAGGAGCTTGGGGATCTGATTGCAGAAAACATCGGAGCAACTGGTGCATTGGGAACACAAGTCGAACACAAAGATGGTGTGATGACTGGTCGATTGGTTGGTCACCCACTACACGGGATCGAAAAGGCAAAGGCTGCCAAGAAGTTAGCCAAGAAAAGAAATCTAAGCCTCAGGAAATCTTGGGCCTATTCAGACAGCCGTAATGATTTGCCGCTGTTGACACTAGTGAAGCATCCGGTAGCGGTTAATCCAGACAAATTGTTGAAGCGTCACGCCAAGGCGGCTAACTGGAAAATGTTGAATTTCTCGAAAAAGGATTTGCGGAACCGCCAGTAGTTGGCGATTACTTCTTATTGCGACGCTGGTGACGAGTTTTGCGTAAAAGCTTACGGTGCTTTTTCTTGCTCATCCTCTTGCGACGCTTCTTGATTACTGAACCCACAAAAACCTCTTTTTCTAAGTGCTCTCAGGCAACTGCCTAAGTCTATTGTTTATTCGGTGACAGCTCAACCCCAGTTGGGCTTAGGGCTGACTTTTTAGTCTCTTTATCTCGTTGTCGATATCCTCATCGGTGATCGGGCGCTGAAGACCTTTGCCGTAGGCCTCATAGCCAGTCACCAAAACTGCAATCCCGATACCGAAGGCCGGCCAGACTGGCCAGAAATAAGTTCCGGGCATGACCAGGAAGTAAATGGCTGTAGTCAAGGCAAAAATGAAAATCCAGATAAAAACCAGGCTTCTAAAATCCTGTTTTGCCTTTAGCTTCTTTTTAGCGAACTTTCTCAGCTCATCATCATTTGTTGCCACGGTTTACCTTCTTCTTAACTTCTTCAGACAGGTGGTCGACTTCGTTTTTGACGCTCTTGGAGACCTCATCAACTTTGGTCTTCGCCTGCTTCTCTAATTCCTTAGCCTGCTTCTCGGCTTCGCTTTTGCCCTCAGCGATTCTGCGTCCAAGATCTTTTCCGGCCTGCTTGGGGTCGAAATCAATGTTGACTCGATCTTGCACCTTGTCTTTCAACCAGCCTGCACCCCTGGTCAACCATTGACCCAACTGCTCGCCAGCTTCTCCCAGTCGCTCGCTTAGAATCTCCTCGGCATCAACTTCGTAATCCATGCTCAAAAACGGAACCACCCAGTCCTCTACCTGCTCTAGGGCATCGGGGGTGACGCTATAAAAACGCTTCTGGCCCTCTTCACGGGCACTAACCAGGTTTGCCTCACGCAAAACCTTTAGGTGTTTGGAAACTGTCGGCTGACCCATCTGGGTGTGCTCAACCAATTCGCTTACGGTCATCTCGCCCTCGCCGCCAGAGAGTTTGCTTTGTAGTAAAGCGTCCAGCATGTGTCTGCGGTTTGGATCTGCTATTGCTTCGTATATATCAGCCATGGAATAAGTCTATCCCTCGAGACCCGCAATTTGTCGAGCCCTTTTTAGAGCTGCCTGCGTTGCCTCAAAAAATATTTGATGAACATCCGAGTTTTCAAACACCTCAATTGCTTTCTCGGTGGTGCCATTGGGACTTGTCACCTTTGCTCTCAACTCTTCTGGAGAGCTCCCCGCCTGAACAACTAATTCGCTTGCGCCCAAGAATGTTTGCCTGACCATCACTGCTGCCTGCTGCGGGCTAAAGCCATACTCAATGGCCAGCCGTTCAAATTGCTCAATGAAGTAAAAGACATAAGCCGGGCCGCTGCCGCTGATGGTGCTGAGTGCATCAATTTGCGACTCATCGCACTGAATCACCTCGCCAACGGATTCAAACAAATCGACCACCTGCTTGATGTGTTGCTGATCACAATGCTTGCCAGCAGCCACACCACTAACACCCATGCCAATCATTGAAGGCGTATTCGGCATCACTCTGAATACTGGCTTGCCCGGAAGCTTTTCCTGCATTGCATCAATTGTGATGCCGCCTGCAACTGAAACAACGATTGTGCCGGTCGGTAAAGACTCCAAAATCTCATCAATGGTTTCCAAAATTTGATAAGGCTTTACCCCGAGCACCACCATCTTTGCCTCGCGCACCGCCTTCACATTGGCATTGGGGTCAGTTTCCAAACTGAAAGAATTGATCCCAAGCTGAGTTGATAGCTGAATAGATGAGGCCCTTGACTTTGTGGTGGCGGTGATCTGCTTTGGATCGTAGCCATTGTTGACAGCTCCACGAATGATCGCAGAACCCATTGAACCTGCTCCGATAAAGCTAATCATCAGTAAAGCAAAAACTGTGGGTTGGAATCGGCTGGATCACTGGCATCTGTTTGGGACAAGACTCCGTTGAGTTCAACGCTTAGGAAATAACTCGCTCCGCCAGTGATGACATCTCGCTGCCCCGCACCGCAACCAGTTGAAGACGAGCGAACCTTTTCCCAGGGCATTGGAGGGCTTGCCAAAGTTGCACCGGCTTTCAAAACACCAACCTCGTTGGTGTCCATGCTTCGATCGCAGTCCCTGCTGCTCCAGATCAATTCACTACCGGAGGTAATTTCAAAAAATGTAACGGCGCTTCCAACATTGAAATCGCAATCAACACCTGAGTTGTTTGTCACCGTGTACCACATGTGTGGAAGCTCGGTGGGGTTGAAATCCAGATCAACTTCTCCGTCAGCGTTGCCAATCTCAGCTGTCACAGACACCGTGCCAGGAAGGCAGTCAACAATCTCAGGTTCTTGCTCATCAGTGGCCTCTTCGGTGCCCTCGGTTTGCTCAACCGCGGTGGAATCAGCTTGGTTAGTCGAGCCAATAAGGGCGCTCAGACCAAATCCAATCAAACCCAAAATCAACAGTGCTGCCACCAAGACAACAGCTCTTCTTATCCAAAAAACTGTTTGTTGGTTATCACTCATAGGCTTCAATCTAGTTACAGAACCTTCAACATTCGGGTGTTTCCTAGCGTGTTCTGCTTAACTCGGGCCAAATCCAAAAACTCAGCAACACCCTCGTCATGCGACCTGACCATCTCTTCATACACTTCTGGCTCAACCGGTGAATCAGTGATTTTTTGAAATCCGTGGTTTCCAAAAAATTCAACCTCAAAGGTCAAACAGAACACTCTTTCCACCCCAAGGGTGGCCGCATTTTTCAAAAGCAGGTCTAGAAGTTTCGACCCAACCCCTGACCTGTGGTGCTCTGGGTCTACTACTAAAGTCCTGACCTCTGCCAGGTCCTCCCACATAACGTGCAGTGCGCCGCAAGCAATTAACTGGTCATCCTGATAGCCAACAATGAACTCCTGCACCGATTCATACAACTCAACCAGCTCTTTGCCGAGCAATACACCTTCGTCAACTAGCGGTTGGCAAAGTTGCCTAATTTTTTCAATATCGGCTGTAGTGGCGGGTCTAATCTCTAAAGGCATCGCTCAATTATCCACCAAGGTCAACCAATACCTCGTTCCTTCTCAAAAATCCTGGTTTCATTGGTCCGTCGTAGCGAGCATAAATAGCAGTGTCTTTCATGTTTCGATTGACCAAAGACCTTAGTTTCTTCTCCTGCTCCACAAACTTTTTCTCACTGACGCTTCCATTGAACTTGATTGCGGCACGCATCACGGGTTCGACTCCGATGATTTGCAAATCGGGAGAAATTGGCAGCGGGGGAAAATCATCCCCCTCCGGCATAACAAAGCTCAGCCAATAGCCATTTTCTTGTTTGGATTGCAAAACAGGAGCCGTCATCGGAATCGACTGACGGTCCTGATTTGCTCCAGATATATAGCCAAATAATTGACCAAAGCCTGAGTTACCACTTTCCCGCATGTCACCCGATACCCAAACGCTCACCAAGAAGTGAGCGGGGTAGGAGCGAATCTCATACCCGGCCCCATCTTCGATTACTCGATAGGGCTGGATTTCGGTCATGACTGGACTGGTTGCTCATCCCGCTGGTTGACGGTGAAGATGAATTCACCGTTTACGAAGTCAACCAGAATGTCGCTTGCGTAACTTACCTCACCACTCAAGATGCGCTCTGAGATCTGATCCTCGATTTCACGCTGAACCACACGGCGCAAAGGTCTTGCTCCCAATGATGGCTCGTAGCCCTCGTCAATCAATTTCTCTTTAGCGGCGGTTGTCAGAGTCAACTTCAGGTCTCTGTCGTCCAAGCGCTCATCCAACCTAGCGATGAACATGTCGATGATGGAGATTAGCTCCTCACGGGTTAGCTGTGGGAAGACGATAACTTCATCAACACGGTTTAGGAACTCTGGCCTGAAGTTCTGCTTCAGCTCTTCGTTAACCCTTGACTTCATCTGCTGGTAGTCGTTTTGAACATCACCCTCAAGCGTGAAGCCCAATGCGCCCCTGTTGATTTCGCGAGAACCCAAGTTGGTGGTCATGATGATGATGGTGTTTTTGAAGTCAACCACTCTTCCCTGGCCATCAGTCAATCTTCCCTCTTCCAGAATCTGCAAAAGGGAGTTGAAAATGTCAGGGTGAGCTTTCTCAATCTCATCAAACAAAACAACACTGAATGGACGACGACGAACCTTTTCGGTTAGCTGTCCACCCTCGTCGTAGCCAACAAATCCTGGAGGGGCACCAAATAGTCTGCTGACTGTGTGCTTCTCTCCATACTCACTCATGTCCAATGAGATCAGTGCATCTTCGTCTTCAAACAAGAACTCGGCCAACGCTTTGGCAAGCTCTGTTTTTCCAACTCCGGTAGGACCTGCAAAGATGAAGCTTCCGCTTGGGCGCTTGGGGTCTTTCAGCCCTGCGCGCTGACGACGGATGGTCTTTGACAGAGCGCTGATTGCCTGCTCCTGACCAATGACTCGTTTGTGAAGCTCCTGCTCCATGTAAACAAGCTTTGCACCCTCTTCTTCGGTCAACTTGAAAACTGGGATTCCAGTTGCCTGGGCCAAAACCTCGGCAATCATTCCCTCGTCAACAACACCTTCGATATCAACGTTGCCAGCACGGAACTCTTGCTCCTTCTGCTTCAGTTCAGCGTTGAGTTTTTTCTCCTCGTCGCGCTTCTGGGCGGCTAGTTCAAAGTCCTGATCGGCGATCGCCTGCTCCTTGGACGCCTTGGCAGCCTCAACTGCCTCCTGAGCTTCTTTCAGCTCTGGCGGAGCAGAAAGGAAGCTTAGTTTCAGTCTTGCTCCCGCTTCATCGATTAGGTCAATCGCCTTGTCGGGCAACTGCCTGTCGGTGATGTAGCGATCAGACATGGAAACAGCGGCAACCACGGCATCATCGGTGATTGTCACCTTGTGGTGTTTTTCATACCTATCGCGCAAACCCTTCAAGATGTTGATAGCAAGTGCCGGTGAAGGCTCGTTGACCATAACTGTCTGGAATCTTCTAACCAGGGCAGCATCTTTTTCAAAGTGCTTACGGAATTCATCCAGGGTGGTTGCACCAATTGTTTGCAACTCTCCCCTTGCCAGCATTGGCTTGAGGATGCTGGCAGCATCAATTGCTCCCTCGGCAGCACCGGCACCGACCAGAGTGTGGATCTCATCAATGAAGGTGATGATGTCGCCACGGGTTCTGATTTCCTTGGTGACTTTTTTCAGTCTTTCCTCGAAATCTCCACGGTAACGAGAACCAGCAATCAATGAACCCATATCCAGGGTGTAAAGCTGCTTGCCTCTCAAAATCTCTGGAACATTTCCAGAAACAATGGCCTGCGCCAAGCCCTCGGCTATGGCTGTCTTTCCAACGCCAGGCTCACCGATCAGAATTGGGTTGTTCTTGGTCCTGCGAGCAAGGATCTGCATGACGCGCTCAACCTCGCGCTCACGACCAACTACTGGATCAAGCTTTCCCTCGGCAGCTGCCTGGGTCAGGTTTTTTCCATACTGATCTAGAATCTGGCTTCCCTTTTGCTGGGGAGGAGGACTCTCGGCACCAACGGACACACTCTCGTTGCCCTGGTAGCCACTAAGAAGTTGAATAACCTGCTGGCGAACCTTGTTGGTGTCTGCACCCAGCTTGGTCAATACCTGAGCGGCAACTCCCTCGCCCTCGCGAATCAGGCCAAGCAATAAATGCTCGGTTCCGATGTAGCTGTGACCCAACTGCAGAGCCTCACGGAGTGATAGCTCCAAAACCTTTTTCGCCCTTGGGGTGAATGGAATGTGACCACTGGGAGCCTGCTGACCCTGACCAATGATTTCCTGAACCTGCTCGCGCACCTGCTCCAACGAGATGTTGAGTGATTCAAGTGCTTTGGCGGCAACTCCCTCACCCTCGTGAATGAGTCCCAGCAGGATGTGCTCGGTGCCAATGTAGTTGTGGTTTAGTAGCTTCGCCTCTTCTTGGGCAAGCACCACGACCCTTCGGGCCTTATCCGTAAACTTTTCAAACATTTCTGAACACCTCCGCAAATCAGATACTGAGATGCTAAACCGATTAGGGGGTCAAACAATACCCGTGTTCGCCGATGGGTGAATAGCTGTTATTGACGCTTATCGCGTTCTTCAGCTTCAATCTTGTTGTATTCGTCTCGTTCGCCACGGTCTGCGCGAATGATTGATCGCATAACAACATAAAACAACAACCCAACCAAAGCGGGTGGGACTAGCGACAGCATTGCATCGCCTAGGATTTGCCAACCATTCATATCTTGCACAAATTACTTAACCAAAGGAAACAGAATTGTTTCCCGAATTCCCAAACCAGTTAGTGACATTAATAATCTGTCGATACCCATGCCCACTCCACCACTCGGTGGCATGCCATATTCCAGAGCCTTCAAAAACTCTTCATCCACCCTCATCGCTTCTGGGTCTCCACCCGCTGCCAAAGCCGCCTGGGCAACAAAACGCTCGCGTTGAATGACAGGATCGACCAATTCTGAATAGCCTGTTGCCTGCTCATAGCCACGGATATAGAGATCCCATTTCTCAACAACACCTGGTTTTGATCTGTGGTCTCTGGTCAATGGGGAGGTGTCCACCGGGAAATCAATAACGAAAAACGGCTCTTGCCTGTCGGCTTTATAAAAATGCTCCCAAAGCTCCTCGATGTATTTTCCGTGAATCGGGTGGGCAACTTCGATTTCTGCCTTGGCGGCAATTTTTTCTAATGTCGCCAAATCAGTCTCTGGAGTTATCTCCTCACCCAGTGATTCGCTGAGTGATTCATACATCGGAACTTTCTTCCACTCCCCGCCCAGATCATATTGACTGCCATCATCCAGGGTCACCTCGGTGGTTCCAAAAACATCCTTTGCCGCATTCTGAATCAGTGTTTTTGTAAGCTCGGCAACATCGTTGTAATCGGCATAGGCCTGATAGGCCTCCATCATTGCAAACTCCGGCGAGTGAGAACTATCGGCACCTTCGTTTCTGAAGTTGCGGTTAATTTCAAACACCCGCTCCAGTCCTCCGACTACCGCTCTTTTTAAAAACAGCTCTGGCGCAATCCTCAGATAAAGCTCCATGTCATAGGCATTCATGTGGGTTTTGAATGGTCTAGCCGAAGCCCCGCCGTGCATAACCTGCAACATCGGTGTCTCCACCTCGGTGAAATCCCGCTGTTCAAAAGTATTTCTCAGCGAGCGCATAACAGCACTTCTGGTCTTCACAACCTCGCGTGCTTTGTCTCTGACAATTAAATCTAGGTATCTGTTTCTCACCCTGACCTCTTCAGAAAGCTCTGAGTGCAAATTCGGAAGGGGTCTTATTGTCTTGGAAGCCATCTGCCAGCTATTGGCCAAGACACTTAGCTCGCCCCTTTTTGAAGTAATTACCTCACCCGAGACAAACACGTGATCACCAAGATCGACTAGTTCTTTCCAGGCATCAAGATTTTCCTGGCCTACCTTGTCAAGGCTGATCATTGCTTGAATTCGCTCACCAGTTCCCGATTGCAAAGCTGCAAAGCAGAGCTTGCCGGTGTTTCTCAAAAACATAATTCGACCGCTAAGCCCGACAGTGTCGCCGGTGGCGACATCAACATCTAAATCTGGGTACTTAGCCTTCACCTCATCGATTGAGTGGGTGATGGGAACACCTACCGGGTAGGCCTCTCCGTTGGCAATCAGTGCTTCCCGCTTATCTAAGCGAAAGCCCATCTGCTCGGGAGTGTCGTCTCCTACAAGCTCTTGATCCAATTAGCTTCCTTTTATTGAGATTTCGCGATTATCAATCAACCGAACTTGGCCAACGTAACCAGCAAATAAGGCTATCGCAGAACCCTCATAATCCCCAGAAACAGGCTCAAAAGTGGCGGGGTCGACAATTTCCAGGTAATCAAGCTTGATTTCATCACTCAGTAATGACTTAGCTTCGCCAATTGCTGCCTCAACATCCGCTTTGCCGTCGCAGGAAGCTAGAGCCACGTTGATGGTTCTGGCAATCTCCAGCTGTTCTGAATCCAACCTTGCATTGCGACTGGATAGAGCCAAACCATGATCATCTCGAATCGTCTCCCCAGCAATTATCTTCAGTGGCATTCTTCTGCCGCTGGCCAATTGGTGGCTGACCAGGGATCTGATGAGAGCTAGTTGCTGTGCATCTTTTTTGCCAAATGCGGCGATATCGGGAGTAATCAGATCAAAAAGTCTGGAAACAACTGTCAGCACACCGCTGAAGTGACCGGGTCTGTGCTCACCTTCCAAGCCCAGTGAGACGTTGGTTTCAATCTGCTCTGGGGTAATCAAATTGGGCTGTTCTGGATATACCGTTTCAGGCTCCGGCAAAAACAAAACATCCACACCCCGGTCGCTCAGCAACCTAGCATCAACGCCCAGAGATTGAGGGTAGTTTTCATAGTCGCTGGGATCATTGAATTGAAGCGGGTTTACAAAAATGCTGGCTACAACAAAATTCTCTTCGGTTCGAACCTGGTCAACCAGTGACAGGTGTCCGTCATGCAAGGCTCCCATGGTTGGAACAAACGCAATTCTCTTGCCATTTGCACGCGCATCAGCAATCTCTTGCTTCAGCTGAGACACCTGCGTAACTTGCTTCAACTTTCAAAATCCTCCGGGCTAGGTCCAATGCCGCCTTCTCGCAGTGCTCTTTCGACTGCAGCTCTCGCCATTGGTGCTACCAAGTCAACCACCCTCGGTACCTCTTCCGCTTCCAATTCACTAATTGCTTGGCTGACAATCATTTTTGGAAAGTTATTCAGAGAACTAAACGCCTCGGCGTAGGCAGGTCGCTGATACTCCGCCACCACGATTGGATCAGTTCCGATTTCCAGCGCGAGCCCCTGCGCAATTGGTAAAACTGAATCAGGTGCAGTGACGGCTGAAACAGAGTCCTGCAGGCTCAGCAAATCAACACTGGTCCCCGAGAAATCAACCACCGGGTGCATGGCAATCGGAATTGCCCCAGCTCTCGCAGCACTGGCCAAGATTGAATAGCCTCGCTCGGGTGAGCAGTGCATGACTATTTTTCCTGGTGAAAAATACCCAAGCTGAGCCAAACCCGTGATTGCCTCCTCAGTCTCATCGGCAGACATTGCCATGATGATTAGATCGCAGCGCTCAATCACTTCCTGCATGCTTACTATCTCAACCTGCGGTAGCAAAGAGTCTGCTCGCTCGACCGAAGTCTCAGCCTGCACGTGAATCGCCTCTGCTGTGTGGCCGGCTCCCGCCAAGGCCTTTACAAGAACGATGCCTTCAAGACCATCGCCAATGCTTCCAATTTTCATTCGCCCCGGTTTACTCGCCATCTACTGGTCCCACCCTTCCATATCGTCTGGAGTGCGAAGATTTCTCTCTCCAACAATGCCAGCAGCTACTGTCATTATTGAGCTCAAAGAGCCAATAATGGCGATAGCTGGGAATAACTGGTTTGGTGTGTTCAAAACCAAAAAGATCAATGCCCCCAAATGCCAGCCGAGAAAACCGCTCCCGACATACGCCACTGCCTTAGTCAAAACCAATAATCGAAAAGACCAAATTGGATCTGGTCTTGCCGGCCTATTGGAAATTTTTCCTTCCGCAAATTCTGCCAGTTTTCGCTGATAGTTTCTGATTCTTAGGGTCAGTAGATACACCACAGCACCTGTTAGAAATAAATTTATTGCCAGTAACGGGTTGCTATAAAGAAGCTGAAACCCGTTGGTTAGAAGCCATTGCATATAAAAATAGGCAAGGGCTGACCAAACAACCGCAATTGCCGCCAACTGCGAGATTTGTAAAGACCTCAACTAAACCACCTGGACCTGGGAGCGGAAACGATCTGCCAGTTTAGAAACTGGGCCGTGTCCTGGCAGCACAGCATCCTTGTCGATCTCTGCCCATGGAATCAACACAAACCCGCGCTGATGTGCTCTTGGGTGCGGGATCTGCAGAGGCTTGGTCTGAATAAATTCTTTACCATAAACCACAATGTCTACATCGAGAGTTCTGGCTCCCCAGCGTTGAAGCCTGACCCTGCCATGGTTATTCTCAATTTCAAATAAGGCCTTCAAAAGTTTCTTCGGCTTCAAGCTGGTTGTAATCATCACCACACAGTTGAGAAACTTCGGTTCGGATTCATCCTCGCCCGCCAGAGTGACTGCAACTGATTCATAAAAAGAGCTGGTTTTTATTACTTCCACACCATCGATTTCAGCAATTTGCTTGAGTGCGCTTTTCAAGGTGGATTCACGATCCCCCAGATTTCCACCAAGCGAAAGAATTGCCTCAGTCATCATTACTCCGAAGTAACCAGTGCTGTCACCGACACGTTGGAAAACGGCACCTGAATTGGAGCACTTGGCTTATGAACCGTTACCTCAACAGACCTAACTAGCAAAAAACTATGAAGGATCTTGGTGGCTATCCGATTTGCCAACACTTCAATTAGATTCACAGGCTCTCCTTGAATCTCAGAGTTTATTAGCTCGGCAACTGCTCCATAGTCAACGGCATGCTCAATGTCATCTTTCAAAACAGCCTGTGTTGCCTCAACCTCAAGCTCACAATCAACAATGAAGCTCTGGCCGATCTCTCGCTCTTTGGGCAACACACCGTGATAACCAAAAGCCTCGATGCCGGTGAGCTTGATTATCTGGTTCATTGAAATTTACCCAACTGTTCGACCAGGTTGATTGCATCCTGCGATGCTTGGACGTTATGAACTCTAATCCCCCAGAGACTGTGTTGCATCAATAATGCAGTCAGCACAGCTGTCGCTAAATCTCTTCGATGGTTGTCCATCTCGGTCATTTCAGGGTCCAGCGCACTTGATAAAAACCTTTTTCTGGAGTGCCCAACCAAGATTGGCATCTGAAGTTTTTTTAGCTCATCCAGCCTTGCAACCAACTCCCAGTTCTGACCCATGTCTTTGTTAAACCCAAGACCTGGATCAACGATGATTTTGTCTTTGGAGATTCCAGCACCGATGGCTCGATCCAGTTGTTTGGAAATCTCAGCAACAACCTCTTGGGCGACGTTTTTGTAATCAGCCTCTGAGTACATCTCTTTTGAATGACCGCGCCAGTGGCTAAGGATGTAGTGGGCATCGTTTGCCGCCACCACCCTGTGCATGTCGCTATCCGCCAACCCACCGCTGACATCGTTGATATACCTAGCACCCATGCTCAGAGCAATCTCGGCGGTTGAGGCATTCATGGTGTCAACACTTAGGTCAATCACCTCGGCAAGTTCATTCAATACCGGAAACAGCCTTCGCTGCTCCTCGTCGCTTTCTATTCGGCTGGCCCCGGGTTTGGTGGATTCAGCACCAACATCGATGATCTCTGCCCCCTGTGAGTGCATAAGCTGCGCCTGCGCATAAGCAGCCTGCGGATCATTGAACAGCCCTCCATCGCTGAAGCTGTCTGGAGTTATGTTAAGCACTCCCATGAGTTTTGGTCTCATTTGGAAATTAGCCCCATCGCCTCCTGGCGATGCTCAATTTGTTGCATCACTCCACGAGCAGA
>CAJXMQ010000027.1 GCA_913056225.1 uncultured Micrococcales bacterium
TATCGGTTGTGGCGATAAGTGCCCTAGCATCGGTAGCTCTAACCTTCATCGCAGGCCACACTGGAGCTAAGGCGAGCTGGGGCTATTTGATTGAATCAATTCTTGGGGGCTGATGCTGCTTTCACGGCTGGGGCACTTTCTCTGATGTGCAGGTTGTAGGGGGCCAAAACGTGCCTGCCAGAACCAGTGAGGCCCTCGATGCGCTCGATCAACATTTGCACAGCTTCCGTAGCGATTGCCTGGATGTTCGGGGAGACCGAGGTCAGGGTTGGGTAAGAGTATCTTGCCAACACTGTGTCATCCCAACCTATAACCGCAATTTGCTCCGGAGTGGAAATTCCTTCGTCTCTCAATAACTGCAAAGCGGCGACCGCGAATCGATCATCTCGGCACAGCAATCCCTCGAACTCAATTCCACTTCTAATTGCCTCTTGCACAGCAACTTTTGCAGACTCAGGGCTGAAGCTTTCAACCTGCAAAACCAGAGAGGTGTCAACACTCAAACCAGCATCCTCCAAACCCTTTTGATAGCCGGCCAAACGTTTCTTGGTAGCGCCCGCATTATCGCCCCGGACATCACCAAGGAATGCAATTCTTTTTCTGCCAAGCCCGATGAGGTGTTTGACTGCAACCTCGGCGGCTGCAGAATTATCAATCATTATGTGATCGAAGGCTATGGGTGATGCCGCTTCGCCAAGCATCACTACCGGGGTGTCCTCCTGAATCTCCGCAAGATCGAGACTTGTCACCTTGGCCGGTTGAAAAATAACTCCATCGACCAGGCCAGCCTCACGATCCCTCAGCACGTCTAGTTCTTTTTCAGAATCCCCGTCTGTTTGTTCAATCAGCACTCGATAATCCCTGTCCACGGCTGCCTTCACTATGGCGTCAGCCAAGGAGGAAAAATATGGATGGTTGGTCTCAGGGATGGCCAGAGCAATCATGGAGGTCTTACCTGTTACAAGTCTTCTTGCTGTCAGGTTTGGTTTATAGCCGAGTTCTCTGATTGATTTTTGAACCTTGGAGCGCATATCAGGAGTCACGTGCTCGTAATTGTGCACAACATTTGAAACAGTTTTGGTGGAAACTCCTGCGTGCCGAGCGACATCAACAAGCCTGACTCTCCTGGAGCCGTTTACTGTCCCACTCATGTCGAATCCCCTCGCTCAAAGTTGAAATTATCACAGAACCATTACAAATACCGACCAGAACTTGCAAAACAAATTTACATCGTTGTAAATTACACTCAAGTTAAGTTCATAGCAGCAAAACAGTGCCAATCAGCGAGGAGAGGCCACTTGTCAGAGAAGACAATTTTCAGCGAAAGAATGGCCACGGTGCCTGCTCGAAAGGGTTTCGTTAAGTCGCTGAAGAAAGATCTGGCTGGCTGGGGTTTCATCGGGCCCTTCATGCTCATTTATCTGGTGTTTTTGGTTTGGCCCATTCTGCAGGCCATTGGCCTTGGCTTTTTCAAAATTGATTTGTTGGTGATTGCTGACAGAACCTTTGTGGGTCTAGACAATTACTTCCGAATGTTCTGGGGCGAGAACATGCAGTGGACTGTTGTCAACATGTGGGAGTGGAGACTTGTTGGCTTGCTGCTGCTCGTTCCCGTTTACAGAGCATGGCGAAAGAAGACTCTCTCGAATCTCGAGGGTGGCGTTTATGCCGCACTCCTAGTTCTGGTTTTCGCAGTGCTCATGGGTCTTGCCCCTGGTGAGGGCGGTCGTTGGAACGATTCGCTATTCTGGCTTTCCTTTGGAAACACGGTTTTGTTCGTAGTCCTCTCAACTCCGGTGATTGTAGGGATGGGATTGCTGTTAGCAATGGCCCTGAATCGCCCCGGGCGCTGGACAGGGGTGTTGAGGACTGTATTTTTTGCCCCTTACGTCCTTTCTGTATCGGTGCTTACACTGATTTGGGCATTTTTATTGAACCCGCAATTAGGTTTGATTGGCTCATTTCTGGAACTCATTGGTCTTGAACCAGTGAGTTTCCTGACTTCACCTACGCTTGCAATGCCAGCCATTGTTGTAGCAACTCTATGGTGGACTGTGGGCTTCAACGTGGTTCTGTATCTAGCTGGATTGCAAGACATAGACAAGTCCTTGTATGAAGCTGCCGAGATCGATGGGGCTAGTTACTGGCAAAGGTTTAGAGATGTCACCTGGCCGGGATTGAGAAGGACCACCCTACTCGTGATGGTCCTGCAGATTATTGCGAGCTTCCAGATTTTTGGGCAGGTCTTCATCATGACTCGCGGTGGTCCAAACGGTGCCACGCGGGTGTCAATCCAACATATCTATGAGAGCGCCTTTAGAGACTTCAACCTCGGCTACGCGTCTGCAATGAGCGTGTTCTTGTTTCTCGTAATGATCGTCTTCTCAGTTTTGCAATTTAGATTCTCAAAGGACGAAACATGAGCCAAGTAACTGCAAAACAAACCCCATTCCTCCTGAAACCTAGGGTGAAACAAACTCTTTTTCTCTCTTTGTTGTCAGTGTTTGCGGCCATCTGGATTTTGCCTCTGATTTGGATGTTCTCTCTGGCTTTCAGTTCGAATGAAGCACTACAACTGAACACAAACTCGCTTACTCCTATTGATCCAACAGTGAGCAATCTAGTGGGCGTCATTCAAGGGGGGTTGACCCCGAGATGGATGTTGAACAGTGTCATCGTTACTGGCTTTACAACGCTCTTCACGTTAGTTCTATCGGCGATGGCTGGTTACGCCTTCGCCAGAATTCCTTTTAGGGGCAAGAAAATCATTTACCCCCTGGTGCTCGCAGGTCTGATGGTCCCAAGAGAAGCCATGTTCATTCCTTTGTTTTTGATGTTTGCCGAGGCCGACTATCACAACACCTATGAAGCGTTGATGCTTCCAAGAATCGCAGCCCCGCTGGGTGTGTTCATCATGACTCAGTTCATGGCTGCGATACCCATGGAAATTGAAGAAGCTTCCAGAGTCGATGGCGCTAGCAGGTGGCGCACGTTCTGGAGTGTGATGATGCCAATGAGCGTGCCAGCTATGACCGCTCTTGGAATCTTCACCTACATCCTCACCTGGAACGATTTCCTCTGGCCCCTGGTGTCAGCCACCCAGAGAGAAATGTTCACAATCACCACTGGGCTTGCCAGTCTGCAGGGAAACTTTGCGCAGGCTACCGAGCTTGGCTCCCTAATGGCCAGAGGTGTGGTTGCGAGCCTGCCGCTACTAATACTGTTTTTCATCTTCCAGAAACAGCTCGTGCGCGGCATTTCAATTGGAAGCGGAGGGAAATAGGAGGTGCGAAAACAAAAACCCGGCCAAAGGGCCGTCTAAACCAACAATTATTTATGAGGAGTTAATAAATGCTAGAAACTAAGAAAAAAATGCTCCAACTCCTGGCAGTTGGAGCTGTATCAGCGCTAGTGCTCAGCGGATGTGCCGCGGCTGATGAGGACAATTCAGCAGACTCTGGAGACACATCTTCAGAGAGCAGTGGAGACACCGCATCAAATGAAGAGGTAACAATTGAGCTAGCGAGGTTCTTCGGTGACTGCGATGACACCACAGAAGGTGTCACCGACGTCAGCCAGGCAACCAGCGAATGTGAAGTTATCCAGATTCTTACCAACGCCTTCAACGAAGAAGACAACGGATACACAGTAGAGAAACTTGGTGGACAGGCATGGGGTGACTACTACACCCAGCTGGGAACCACCTTCTCCGGTGGGAACCCACCAGATGTCGCAGTTATGCACCAACACCGCCTACCTGACTATGTTGGACGTGGTTTGCTGACTCCAGTTTCTGAGCCGCTAAGTTCAATCGGAGTGGATTGGAATGACTACACCGCACCAGCTTTGGGTGCGGCAACCTACGAAGGTGAATACTACGGGGTTCCATTTGATATTCACGGCAGCCTCTGGCACGTAAACGTAGACATCTATGAAGAGGCAGGACTGACTGATGCTGATGGAAACCCAATCATGGCAAGCTCTGCTGAAGAGCTTCTTGAGCAGTGCCAGACGGTTCAGGCTGAAACTGGAAAGCAGTTCTTCGGTCACGACTGGTTCGAGTTCGGAGTTGGAGCTCGTTTGTTCTTGGGCCTCGTTTGGCAGCAAGGTGGGGAGCTTAGTGATGGAACTACGGCCAACCCTGACTCACCAGAGGGCGCAGAAGCACTGAGTCTCCTAAACCAGCTGGCTAGCGATTGCTCAAACCCAGAGCAGGGCTACACCGATTCTCAGGCATCGTTCCTCGCAGGTGACGTTGCTGTATTGCACAATGGAACCTGGATTGTTGACCAGTATGACCGTGAGTCAAACTTCACCTACATGGCAACTGACATCCCAAGCATCTACGGCGACTTCGGATCATGGGGTGATTCCCACATGTGGGTAATGCCAACTGATTCAAGTCGCAGTGCTGCTGAAGAAGAGGCATCGCTTGCTTTCATGGCCTACCTATACGAAAACGTGGGTAACTGGGCAATTGGAACCGGTCACATCGCTCCTAGGCAATCAATCATTGAATCTGCCTCCTACTCAGATGCTCCTCAGCGTGATAACTATGCAGGAACAGCTGATAAGGCTCGCATGGTCCCAGCCGTACCTGGTTGGGCAGGAGCATGGGATGCGCTTAGTGAAGAGTTGAACGCTACATGGGTGGCAGGCAAGGATCAGGCTCAAGCCTTGGCCGACGCCGAATCGCGCATGAACGACGCTCTAGCTAACTAAAACCACACACCGCATGGCGGGTGCCCAACCCGGGCACCCGCCATCACAAAAAATCTAGGATTAGAAAAATTGCCAAAAGCCAGTATCAAAATCTCAAATAACTCAAACGCACAGGTCAACCCAAGAATTTATGGTTCTTTTGTTGAACACATGGGTCGCTGCGTATATGGAGGAATCTTCGAGCCCGGAAGCCCCTATTCAAATGAAGAGGGTTTTAGAACCGATGTTTTGGACTTGGCAAGAGAAATGGGTGTAACCACCGTTAGATACCCAGGAGGAAACTTTGTTTCCGGTTATCTGTGGGAAGACGGTGTTGGACCAAAAGAGGAAAGACCGACTCGACTGGATCTTGCTTGGAGAAGTGTCGAGACTAATCAATTTGGGCTAAACGAATTTATGAAGTGGATAAAGCTTCTTGATGCTGAGCCAATTATGGCCATTAACTTGGGGACCAGAGGTGTCTTGGAAGCAGCGCAACTAATTGAGTATTCGAATTATCCAGAGGGAACAACATTTTCAGACCTGCGCAAACAACACGGTGTTAGTGAACCGCACCAAATTGGTGTTTGGTGTTTGGGTAACGAACTGGATGGCCCGTGGCAGATTGGGCACAAATCAGCAGAGGATTACGGAAAGCTTGCCAAAGAGACCGCGAAAGCGATGAGGCTGGTCGACCCAGACGTCAAGCTGGTGGCATGTGGAAGCTCATTCGAGGAGATGCCAACATTTGGCGAGTGGGAAGAGACGGTTTTGGACCACACATTTGATGAGGTTGAAAACATCTCTATGCACGCCTATTACGAAAAATTTGATGATGACAGTCTGTCTTTTTTGGCTTCAAGTGCCAGGATGGACAGATTCATCAAGGGGGTCATTGAGCGCGCTGACAAGATCGCCGCCAAGAAAGGCTCTGACAAGAAAATCAACATCTCATTTGATGAGTGGAATGTTTGGTACCAAAAAAAGTTCCCCGGTGTGGACAAACTAGAGTTTGTTCAAGCCCCCAGAATCATTGAAGATGACTACACGGTGGAAGACGCGGTAGTCGTTGGGTCCTTGCTGATGACCTTGATCAAAAACTCAGAGCGAGTAGACATGGCCTGCCAGGCGCAACTTGCAAACGTAATTGGTCCCATCAGAACTGAGTCAGGTAAGCCTGCTTGGCGTCAGACGAGCTTTTTTCCATTCGCACTAACTTCAAAGTATGGACGCGGTGAGGTTGTTGATCTAGAAATAGAAGCCCGCACAGAAAACGCGAATCTATTTGAAAACTTGCCAATGGTTGATTCGGTTGCAACAAAGGATGGTGACTACCTGAATGTGTTTATGCTCAATAGAGAGCTGAAAGATTCAACCGACCTAAGCATTGAACTTGAAGCGCTCAACATTGACCATTTTGTTGAAGGATTCCTAATTGGCGGAGAAAACTTGGATGTCCAAAACACAGCCGAGCAGCCAGAAGCGTTTAGCCCCGATAGCATTAGCCCTAGCGAAATCGGTACCAACGGTTTTTCCATCACTTTGCCGAAAGTATCTTGGTCGCTGCTTAGATTCAAACTAAGCAAATAGCTGTAACTGACTGTTAGGGAGCAGTGTTGAATTTGCCAATCAGAGCAAGCATGGCCGATGGCCGGGAGCTACTTTATTTCTCTGATCAAGGCAACCAAGCTTTCACTCCCATACCCGATACCCGGGAATCAGAGCCAAGACCTGAGACTAATCAATTACGCCAAGATCCTCTTACCGGCGAATGGATCTCAATCTCTCCCCATCGTGGAGCAAGGGCATTCCTGCCTCCCAAGCAATCTTGTCCGCTTTGTCCGTCAACTGATGATTACCAAAGCGAGATTCCAGGTGAATTTGATGTTGTGGTTTTTGAAAATAAAAACCCCTCCTTCGGTCCCGCGACAGAACCGTTGCAACCATCAGGTAAACCGCTCGAGAGATCAGCACTAGCCACTGGGCGCTGCGAGGTGGTGGTTTTCAGTCCTGAGCATGTGGGGTCACTCGCAGGCCAGAGCAGCCTGAGATTCAGAACTGTTGTCAACGCTTGGATTCAAAGAACTCAGGAATTGAAAAAACTTCCCGGAGTTGAGCAGGTGTTCATTTTTGAAAACAGGGGTGAAGAAATAGGAGTGACCCTGCATCACCCGCACGGGCAAATCTATTGCTACCCGTTCATTCCACCCACCACAGAAAAACTCCTAACCCGGGTCAGTCAGACAGAGGGTTTTTATGAATCTCTTTTGGCAAATGAACAGAGTAGCCCCAGAGAGCTTGTGAGCACGGATAGCTTTCTGGCGTTTGTTCCATTTGCTGCTCGCTGGCCAATTGAGATTCAGATTCTCCCAAAAAGACATGTTTCAGATCTGACCGAGCTGAATGAAAACGAAATTGAAGAGTTTGCAAGTCTCTATCAAAAATTGCTGGTCTCGTTGGATAAGTTGTATGACTCCCCCACGCCTTATATTGCAGGTATTCACCAAGCACCCAGGAACAACTCAGAGCTAAGACTGATGGTGAAGATAACATCTCCAAGAAGAGCCAGTGACAAATTGAAATACTTGGCTGGATCAGAATCAGCCATGGGGGCGTTCATCTCTGACACTACCCCCGAGGCGGTTGCCGCAATGATCAGAGGAGTCCTGGATTGATTCAAGAAGTATTTCTAAATCAATTTGGCGCTAAACCAGAACTCAGCTACCAAGCTCCGGGTCGAGTGAACCTGATTGGTGAACACACCGATTACAACCAGGGGTTTGTGCTTCCTCTTGCGATTGAACAAACAACCCAGGTTTCTATCTCAAAAAACAATGGCCAGATTTTTCGAATCTATTCACAAAACACGGGCGAGCTAATAGAAACAAGTTCTCCACTTGATGAGATTGATCTGAGCACCTGGGCTAAATACCCGCTCGCAGTAATCCAACTTTTAGAAATTGGAAATCAAGGACTCGACATTGCAATCTCTTCTGAGGTCCCAATTGGTGCAGGTCTTAGCTCATCAGCAGCTCTGGAATGCTCCGTGGCCTCAGCAGTGAATGAGCTGTTAGACCTAGGCAAAGACAGAAAAGAATTAGCGCTTTTGTGCCAAAAGGCTGAAAACACAGTTATTGGTGCTCCGACTGGGAACATGGACCAGCTTGCCTCTTTGTTTTCAGAGAAAGACAAAGCGGTCTTCATTGATTGCCAAACCAGTGAGCTTCAACTCGTTGAGCTCGGTTTTGATGAGGCGGGGTTGGAGTTATTGGTTATTGACACCAGAACCAGCCATGACCTTGCTGATGGGGATTATGGAAACAGAAGAAATGAATGCTTCTCGGCAGCTCAGCAACTTAGGTTGTCATCTCTAAGGCAGCTGAGTATCAGAGACCTGGATGGAATTGACGCATCACTCAGCAAAATTGAATTCAAGCGAGTTAGACATGTTGTTTATGAAAATGCTCGCGTTTTAGAAGCGGTTCAAGCAATCAAGGAAAAGGACTTTCAAACTCTTGGCGGCCTCATGGTTCTGAGTCACAAATCAATGCGAGACGATTTTGAAATCTCAACACCCGAACTGGATACCGCAGTTGAGGTTGCAATGAGTTCATCAGCCCTGGGGGCCAGGATGACTGGGGGCGGTTTTGGTGGGTCAGCGATTGCATTAGTGAAAACCGAAAACAAGCAAGCCATAACGGCTGATATTTATGAAGCCTTCGAATCCAAGGGGTTCAAAACACCAAGTATTTTTGGTGTGAGGGCAAGTTCAGGTGCGAAGCGACTGGGGTCAGCGTGACAAGATACACAATTCAGCACAACAGTCTTCATCTAGAAATTGACAGCCTTGGAGCAAGGATTACGAAACTCAGCCACGCAGGCTCTGAGCTCATGAAGCCCGCAAAGCCTGACCTCCAGGGTTATAACGGAATGGTTTTAGCCCCCTGGCCCAACCGAATCCCAGATGGTAAGTATTCATTTCAAGGAATTGCCCACGAACTGGAAATCAATGAACCAGATAGAAATAATGCCCTGCATGGTTTTGTATTTCAGAGAGAGTTCGAACTTATTGAAAAAACTGAGAAGCAAATTACCCTCAGCTGCAACCTGTTCCTCACTGAGGGCTACCCCTTTAAAGTCAAACTGATCCTCACCTACCTGTTAACCGACGAGGGTTTTCAATGCGATGTTTTGGCAACAAACAACTCAGAGCTAGACGCTCCCTTCGGAGTCGCCTTCCATCCCTATTTCAATGTGACAGATGAAACTACAATCGCTCTTCCAGCGAAGAAACGCATTCTCACTGATCAGCAGATGATTCCAATTGGAACCGAGACCAATCAGCTACATAACTTCAGGTTTTCCGATGTTGATTTGGATGATTGTTTTTTTGACCTAAACCGCAATGAGCGGATAGCCGAAACAAGCATCGAATCAACAAATCAAAACCTGACCCTCTGGCAAGATCAAGCATTTGATTTCATCATGGTCTACACCACCAATGAATTTGATTCAGTCAACGGACCAGAACAAGCGATTGCCATTGAAGCGCAATCCTGTGAAGCGAATGCCTTCAACACGAACCCGCCCTTCTTAAGACCCGAAGAAAGCTTCAAGGGTAGTTGGGGTGTCCAGGTTCAAACTCCCTAAGGAGTTTTCCTAGTTGGAGCTAAAGCCATTGCAAAGATTGCGAGCTGCCCGAAGGGCAAAAGAATAAACAGAGTTAGCCAAACAGGTATGCCCGCATCCCTCAATCTTCTAACTGACACGGTGATGCTTGGAATGATTGTTAGTGCTCCCCACACCCACAAAGCGTTTGTTGAGAAAAAGGCAACTGCTAAAAAACCAACCGCAACTATAAACAGCTGCCAGTGCCAAAAACGTCTCCTAGTTGCTGTTCCAGAGAAAGAAAAGTAGCGGCGAAAGCCCTCGGAAACGCTGATAAAGAATTCGTTCATGCGTTGGAGCCTAGGGGAAATCTAAGTAAAAACGCCTTTTTCATCCAAGTTTTAATTTGATTTTGCCCGTTTTGGTTTGATTTTGTGTAATTAAGCGTGCTAGTTTCTGTGAAAGAGCTGTTAACGGGCAATTCCAGAAAGGACCCGACATCAATGGGGATGTTAGCTGAAGAGAGAAGAATGCGACTGGTCGAGTGGACCAGGTCGGCGGGACTGGTGGACGCCAGTGACGCAGCTGACAGATTAGATGTAGCAGTAGAAACAGTCAGAAGAGATTTAGATGTCCTGCAGAGAAGAGGACTTCTTCGCAGAGTTCACGGTGGTGCAATTGCCACCGAGAAATATGCGCACGAATTTACAATTCCGGAACGTGAAAACAGAAGCCCGTTAGAAAAACAACAAATTGCCGAGGTGGCTTCTAAGTATCTTCCCGAAGAGGGTGCAGTAATCGTCGATGGTGGAACCACCTGTGCTGCCCTTGGTCCATTCTTAATGGACAAACCAAATCTTCTGGTCATCACAAACAGTGTTCGTCTTGCAAACACAATCGCTGAAAGTAGCACACAGCTGTACATGCTGGCCGGCAGGGTCAGGGCAACCTCGCTTAGTTCAGTTGGTGCGAGAACTGTTGAAGACCTGCAAGACCTAAACGCCCTAGTGGCGTTTATCGGAACCAATGGGATCTCCTCAGACGCAACCTTCACCGCCTATGACACCGATGAGGCCTTGGTGAAAAAATCCATGATGCGCAACTCGGTTGAAACCATTGCCATGGCCGACCACACCAAATTTGACTCTGTATATCCCGCAAGTTTTGCAAGACCATCAGATTTTGATCGACTCGTCACCACAGTAAGCGCTCCGCAGCCAGTCATCGAACAGATGACCGATGCGGGGGTTGAGGTGGTGCTGGCATGACCAATAACAAGAATTCTCGAGACAGAGTTGTTTCGAGAATAAACAAGGTGGAAGGAAAGAAATGGCTTCTTGAATGCCTTTCTCAGCCATTTCAATCCAACCACGCCGAATACAACCTGCTGAAAGAAGGATGTACCCAATGACCAACTTTATTCCATCAGGTGCCGAGGGCCACACAGGCTTCCGCGCACAAGTACAGAAAATCGGTGGATTCCTAGCGGGAATGGTAATTCCAAATATTGGAGCCTTTATCGCCTGGGGTCTACTGACCGCTCTGTTTATCCCGACCGGATGGTTGCCGAACGAAGACTTCGCATCCATGGTCGGCCCAATGATTCTTAACCTGTTGCCAATCCTTATTGGTTACACCGGAGGTCGATT
The DNA here is from genome assembly GCA_913056225.1 of uncultured Micrococcales bacterium. Taxonomy (GTDB): domain Bacteria; phylum Actinomycetota; class Actinomycetes; order Actinomycetales; family Microbacteriaceae; genus CAJXVY01. Next base: position 10,959 of record CAJXMQ010000027.1, read on the forward strand.
GGTCCACGGACAACGTGGAGCAGTTATCGGTGCCGTGGCAACAGTCGGAGTTATCGTAGGAGCGGACATTCCAATGTTCCTCGGTGCGATGATCATTGGTCCTCTAGCTGCATGGATCTTGAAAAAGATCGATGATGTTCTAGACCCAATCACCCCAACCGGTTTTGAAATGCTTATCGGTAACTTCTCTCTGGGAATTGCCGGAATGCTAGTTGCAATGGGTGGTTACGTAGGAATCGGACCAGCTGTTAAAGCCCTTAGCGACACCCTTGGTGCCGGAGTTCAGGTGCTGGTTGACACAGGTTTGATCCCACTTGCCAGCTTGCTAATTGAGCCAGCAAAGATCTTGTTCCTAAACAACGCCATCAACTTCGGAGTTTTGGCTCCGCTGGGTGTTATTGAGTCAGAAGAGACTGGTAAGTCTCTTATGTTCATGCTGGAGACCAACCCAGGACCAGGTCTTGGAATCTTGGTAGCCTTCTGGCTAGCAGGTCCAAAGCTTCTGCGTGGATCAGCTCCAGGAGCAATCGTGATTCACTTCCTTGGTGGAAT
>CAJXMQ010000028.1 GCA_913056225.1 uncultured Micrococcales bacterium
CGGTAGCGCTGAACAATGATAATGCTCAGTCCGATGATTATGCCAACAATCGCAGACCAAATATTTATCCTCAAACCGAGAACTATTTCACTTGGATCGATTCGAATTGCTTCAATCCACACCCTACCGATTGAATAAATCAAGAGATATGCCCCGAAAAGGCGCCCAAAGCGCATGTTTAGCTTCCTGTCGAGCAACAGAAGCACTACGACACCGGTTAGCGACCAGAGCATTTCATACGCAAAAGTTGGGTGGAAGGTTATCCCGTCTGGGAAACCTTGTGGATATGCAGGATTACTGGATGGTATTTCCAGCGCCCAGGGCAAATCTGTTGGCTGCCCAAATAGCTCTTGATTGAAATAGTTTCCAAGCCGACCTATTGCCTGTGCCAACAAGATACCGGGCGCCATGGCATCGGCAACCGACCAGAATTTGAGTCCTGCTTGCCTTACTCCAATATAGGCACCCACCGCTCCAAGGATTAGCGCACCATAGATTGCAAGGCCACCCTCCCAGACATAGAAAATAGCCAAAAGGTCTGCGCCCTGATAAAAATAATCTCTCGGGTGGGTTATGACGTGAAATAGACGCCCTCCCAGTATTCCAAATGGCACCGCCCAGAGAGCAATATCCAAAATTACCCCTTTTTCAGCACCTCGTTTATTGAGCCTGTAATCAGAGAGCAGGACCGCCAAAACAATGCCCGTGAGGATAAAGAGAGCATAAAAATGAAGCCTCAGTGGGCCGAGGTCTATATAACTGATTTCTGGGGAAGGTATTGAGCTAATCACTTTGTAATTGTAAGCCCTTTGCCAATTCTTGTGTTTTCTCTATTAGTCCTTGTAAACCACCCTCAGCATAGGCGCGAATAAAGGCGGTTCCGACAATTGCACCATTGGCGTATTCGTTTACCTCGCGCACCTGATCTCCGGTGCTGATTCCGACCCCGACAGCTGTTGGTGTTGTAGAAACCTTGCGGAGTCTAGCCACGGTGTCCCTGGCGAGTGCGTCTAGTTGTCCTCGCTCTCCAGTAATTCCCATTGTCGAAACCGTATAGACAAAACCTCTTGACGCCTCCGCATTTCTCTTGATTCGCTCATCACTTGAACTTGGAGCGATTAGGAATATGCGATCAAGACCGAGTTCGTCGCTAATGGCAATCCAGTCCTTGGCTTCATCTGGAATCAAGTCGGGTGTAATCAAACCATTTGCTCCGGTTGCCTTCAATTGCTCTGAGAATTCCCTGAGGCCAACTCTCAATATTGGGTTCCAATAACTCATTACGAGTATTGGAACATCTGTTTGTTCGCGCAATCTGCGGATTACTTCGAAACTATCCCTCAGTCTGAACCCGTTGGCACGTGCAACCTCAGTGGCTTTTTGGATAACAGGACCGTCCATGATGGGGTCTGAGTAGGGAATGCCCAATTCAAGTATTTCGACTCCCCCTTTTATCATTTCAAGGCAAGCTTCAACGCTTTCATCGATTGTTGGATATCCAGCTGGAAAATAGCCAATCAGGGTGCTGCTGTCCCTATTAAGAAGCTCCGTAACCTTACTCATCGCCAACTATCCTGTTCACGCCCGTTAGATCGAAATATCGAGCCGCGGTTTCCATGTCCTTATCGCCACGACCGCTTAGGTTTACCAAAATATTGGCTCCTGGCATTTCCTTTGCTAATTGCTCGATTCCAGCCAGAGCGTGGGCTGTTTCAATCGCTGGGATGATTCCCTCCGTTTTGGACAACAGCGCCATTGCATCCATTGCCTGCTTATCGGTTATTCCGCGATATTCAGCTCTGCCAAGGTCTTTGAGCCAAGAGTGCTCTGGGCCAACTCCTGGGTAGTCAAGACCGGCAGAAATACTGTGTGAATCGGATGTTTGTCCATCTTCATCCTGCAACATGTAACTCCTGGCTCCGTGAAGAACACCAGGGGTTCCCTTGCTAATGGTTGCAGAGTGCATTGGCGTGTCTATGCCATCACCCGCCGCTTCATAGCCGATGAGTTTTACGTCGTCGTCTAGAAATTCATGGAATATGCCAATGGCGTTTGAACCACCCCCGACGCATGCAATAACGGCATCCGGCAGTTTTCCAGTGGCCTCAAGCATTTGTTGCTTTGATTCCTTGCCAATGATGCTGTGGAAATCCCTCACCATGGTTGGGAATGGATGAGGACCAGCAACCGTGCCGAGCAAGTAGTGGGTGGTGTCTACATTGGCCACCCAGTCCCGCATGGCCTCATTAATCGCATCTTTTAGCGTCCTGGTTCCTGTTCTTACGGCAACCACCTCTGCACCCAGAAGGCGCATTCGGGCAACATTCAAAGCTTGTCGTTCGGTGTCCACCTCGCCCATATAAACAACACACTCAAGACCGAAATAGGCCGCAGCTGTTGCTGATGCAACTCCATGCTGACCGGCGCCGGTTTCTGCGATTATGCGCTTTTTGCCCATTCGCTTTGTCAAAAGCGCCTGTCCCATGACGTTGTTAATCTTATGAGAGCCGGTGTGATTCAAATCTTCTCGCTTTAGAAAGACCCTGCAGTCACCAACTGCAGCTGCAAATTTGGTAGCTTCCGTTAGAACACTAGGTCTACCGGTGTACTCTCTGTGAAGCATGTTCAGCTCTTTAGTGAACTCTGGATCGTTCCTAGCCTCGGAATAAACCTCATCAAGTTGGTCCAGTGCTGCAATTAGTGGCTCTGGGACAAATCGTCCGCCATACTCTCCGAAATACGGTCCAACCTGATCGCCAATTCGTGTTTTACTCATTTTCGAATTCTAAGTCACTTATCCGACTGAGCGGAAATCTTGAATGAGTGATCTAGCGTTTCCAGTTACTAGTGCCTCCCCAACCAAAACAGCATCGGCACCATGTTCTCTATAGAGAGCGGCGTCTTGCTTGTCTCTAACCGCTGACTCTGCAACCTTGATCACATCTTTGGGTAACGACGCTGCCAGCTCTCCAAACAGATTGATGTCCGTTTCAAACGTGTTTAGATTACGAGTATTTATGCCTAAAAAAGAGACTGGTTGCTCAAGAGCCCGGTGTATTTCCTGTTCTGAATGTGTTTCGACCAATACGCCTAAGCCCTGATCGGTTGCAAACCTAAACAGATCTGAATACTCTTTGTCGCTCAGACCCATCATTATCAACAAAATCAGGGAAGCTCCAAACGCCTTAGCCTCCAAGACCTGATATTGATTGGAAATAAAATCTTTCCTTAGAGTCGGTATCTCCACACCGTTGCTGACTATGTCAAGGTCTTCAATCGAGCCCCTAAATCCACTCATCTCGGTCAGAACTGAGATGGCGCTCGCTCCAGCCTCCTGATATTGCAATCCAAGCTCTAAAGGGTTCTCTATCTCTGCCAAGTGACCCTTTGAGGGTGAAGCCCTCTTGATTTCGGCAATTACCGATAATTCCTCGGTTTTGAAAAAATCCTTGGCATCCAAAGGTGTGTTCTCATCGGCTCTGCTCTGCAATGCAGCTAATGGCATGCTTTCTGCCCGAGCGTTGGATTGCTCTAGAGATGCTCTATAGAGGCTTGGAAGAAGTTCAGACTTTGGGTTTGGATCCATAACCCATTTGCCTCAGCACGTAGCCCACCACAACTGACAGAACAGCGAGGCCAGCACTTGCCCAGACCAAAGGAGGGTTTTCTAAAAAGAAAAAGATTGTTCCAATTGTGAATGCCACCACCATGATTGCGACGGTGGTCCAAGCGGCTATCGTGTGTCCGTGTCCCGGATCATTAGCATCGTGACTCATAGTTATCCTCCTCTATAAGCCTATCAAGACTGTTCATCCCAGATGCCTATTGGGTCATCATCGTCGGTATTTTTGGTAATTCTTTTTGACGCTTTGGTTTGAACTGGTCGAAACAACGTAAAGCTACTGAAGGCCAAGTAGCCCAAAAGGCCAATGAAATAAACGGCTATGGAGATGGAATTGAAACTATATTCTGGGCTCTGTCCAATAGCCCCGGTAACACTCACCAATCTGTCGATTATTGGGGATGAGTTGAGTAGTGAATTTGCAGAAATAAATGCCGTGTAGCCCGCAACTATTGTCAGAAAGCTTGCCAGTATCCGCTGCGCGATGCCTTTGAAATAGAACACCACAAAAACGCCGAGACCTAGTACCAATATGAACGCATTAGCGAGGGTGAGGGTTTCGAAACCGCTAGCGGTCAGCTCCAAATCTGGAAATGAAATCCATTCAAGACCAAGTCCAATCAACGCTAACGCGAGAGAGGCCACGAATCCAAGCAATCGAACTATCAATGTCTGCTCTTCGCTATCGCTATGGCTTTTTGAATCACACGTGCCTTGGCAAGGGTTTCCTCGTATTCACTTTCCGGATCGCTATCCAGAACAATGCCAGCCCCCGCCTGAACGTAGGCAGCACCTTCCCTGATGAGGGCAGTTCGAATAGCAATAGCTAAGTCAGCATTTCCTTGGAAATCAAAATAGCCAACTACTCCCCCAAACAAGCCACGATTGTTTGGTTCTAGATTCTCAATTATTTCCAAAGCCTTTGGCTTGGGAGCACCCGAAAGAGTGCCAGCAGGAAAAGCTGAAGAAACAGCCTGTACTCTGCTCACACCAGATCTAATCTTGCCAATCACGGTGCTGACCAGGTGCATGATATGAGAATACTTATGAACGCTCATGAATTCATCCACCCGAACCGATTCAGGAACGCAGGTTCTTAATAGATCATTTCTTGCTAGGTCAACGAGCATCAGGTGCTCTGATTGCTCCTTGGTGTCAGCTAACAACTCCCGCTCCATTTCGGCGTCGCTGACCGGGTCTAAGCCCCTGGGTCTCGAGCCAGCAATCGGGTGAGAGATGATGGTGTCTTGGTTTATGCGAACTAGTGCCTCGGGAGAGCTTCCAACTATCCAGTAATCGCCAGCTTCATCCTGAAGGCGAAGCAAATACATATAGGGGCTTGGGTTGATGGCTCTCAGCACCGCATAGACATCCTCGGCTGCAACGTCTAATTCCTGAGTAAACCTTTGGCTCACGACAACCTGGAAAACATCACCAGCAACAACATGTCTTTTGGCGATGTTAACCATTTCCAAAAACTCAGGTTTCTTCATATTGCTTGTGACATTAGCTTCGGCCTCGAAGTCCAATTCATACATCTCTGGATCCGCGGCCGTTGTTATCAGACCGTGTAATTCTGCAAGCCTGTTGTGCGCTATTTCGAGTGAAACGTCTAATTTGCCATCTTCGCTGAAAATGTTGTGAACGATGTAAATCTTGGAATCACTGTGGTCCAAAATAACGATTTCCCTAAACTGCAAAAAATGAATTCTTGGAATGCTGTACTCAGAGTCTTTTGGTGGCTCTAGCTTTTCTAAGTCTCTGACCACATTCCAGCTCATGTGGCCGACCAGACCACTCAATAGCGGAAGCGAAGATATGGGTGCGGATTGATAGTGCTCTGACAGCTGCTCTAGGGCGTCCAATGGTTTATCGCTAAGTTCAAAGCCAAGTTCGGGACCTTGCCAGACTGCTGCCCCGTTTTTTTCTAAAAGCTCGCCACGTGGGTTTAGTCCAATAAAGCTGTATTGAGACCAGACTCCTTGTTCCGCAGACTCCAGCAGAAATACGCCCTTCTGCCTGAGAAGCTTTCGATAAATGCCAAGCGGGGTCTCACTAGCGTTGAAATATTGCTTGATTAGCGGAATCACGTTGGATGATTTCGCCATCAGGGTAAGTTGCTGGATGTCCATCAATTCACTCAAGCTTCCTCAAAACAACTTTCTGCCCCTGTGTGGCAGGTGGGTCCAATAGGTTTCACCTTGGCCAAAATAGCGTCACCATCACAATCTAGAGACACCTCTACCAGTTCTAGTGTATTTCCACTGCTCTCACCTTTTTCCCAAAGCTGTTGACGTGATCTTGAGTAGAAGGTAACCCGCCGGGAGGACAGTGTGAGTTTGAGGCTTTCTAGGTTCATATAGCCGAGCATCAAGACTTTTCCGGTTTCGTGGTTTTGAACGACACAGGGTGCCAAGCCATTGTCATCAAAATTCACATCTTTGATCTCTAAATCTCTCACCTAACCTCAGCCCCCTTATTTGCCATGGATTCCTTTGCTTGAGAAATCGAAATTTCACCGCGGTGAAAAACGCCAGCGGCTAGCACGGCATCAACACCTGCTTCCAAGACATCTGCAAAATGATTCGCGGTGCCTGCACCACCACTTGCAATAACCGGCACTTCTGACAGTTTCACCGCCAGCGCTGTCATCTCGATATCGAAACCATCCCCGGTCCCATCGTGATCGATGCTGTTTACCAACAGCTCACCTACTGGCACTTGGTTACAAAACAGAATCCAGTCCTCCAAAATTACTCCCGTAGCCTTGGTTCCGCCATGAGTGAATAGCTCAAAACCATTCTCGGTTCGTTTGGCGTCAATTGAGCTCACTAAAACCTGCGACCCAAAACGTTGAACAATCTCAGTTAATAGCTCCGGATTATTGATAGCGGCACTACTTATGCTCACTTTGTCCGCTCCAGCTGACAGCAAATCAGCAACATCATCGGATGTTTTTATGCCTCCACCGACGGTAAGCGGAATAAATACTTGCTCGGCCACTTCTGAGACTGCTCTGATCGTCGCATTCCTGGCCTCCAAAGAAGCACTCACGTCTAAGAAGGTTAGTTCGTCTGCACCTTGTTCAAAATAGGTTTTTGCCAACTCAACCGGGTCCCCCATGTCTACTAGATCCTTGAAATTGACCCCCTTCACCACCCGACCGTTTTTAACATCGAGGCATGGGATAACGCGAAGCGTGCTCATCAGATTCTTGCTGCGTGTATTTCGCTCACCAAAATGGCCTTTGCACCCAAGCTTTGCAACTCATCCAATTTCTGATTGGTTTCAGAGGCTAGAACCAGTGCTCTGACGGCTACCCAGTTCTTGTCCTGCAAAGGAGATACTGTTGGAGATTCAAATCCTGGTGTGATTGCACTAGCTTTATCCAAAAGTTCCAAGGGACAGTCAAAATCGAAAATGACATACTTCCTTGCCACCAGAACACCCTCAAGGCGCCTTAGCAGACCAGCCGCCTGTTCTTTTTTGCCGGGTGAGGAAATCAGCTGTGCAGTTGAGTGCATCAAGGGTTCCTCGACTATATCCAAGCCTGCTCGTCTCAAAGTATTTCCGGTGCTGACTACATCCACCACTGCATCTGCAACTCCGAGAATGACAGCGTTTTCGACTGCTCCATCAAGTTTGACCAGCTCAGCTGAAATGCCTATTTTGCTAAGCAAGGAACGAGTTAGGTTTTCATAGGCGGTTGCAATTCGCTTGCCGTCAAAATCTTTCAGTTTCTTGGACTCCCCGCCAGGAGCTGCCAAAGCTAATTGACTACCTCCGAACTCTAAATCTGAAACGACTTCAGCTTCCGAATCACCATCCAGCAATAGATCAAGTCCAGTAATGCCAGCATCAAGGGTTCCCTTGCCAACATAAGTCGCTATGTCTTTTGGCCTGAGGTAAAAAAACTCAACCTGATTCAGCTTGTCCACTAGGTGCAGTTCTTTGGAGTCTCGCCGAGTTTCGTATCCCGCCTCTGAGAGCATCGCAATGGATGCATCACTCAAAATCCCCTTGTTTGGGACCGCTACTTTCAACATCAAAGCTTTTCCTCCAGTTGCGCAAGGGTTATACCCTTGCTCACCAATAACACCTGTAAGTGATAAATCAATTGACTTGCTTCAGTTGCCAAGTCATCTGCGGACTCATATTCCGCCGCCATCCAACTCTCGCTTGCTTCCTCAACAACCTTTTTACCAATTTCGTGAACGCCAAGGCTCAAAAGTTCATTAGTCCGGCTCCCCTGTTGAGGGTTGTCTCTTCTGGTTTCTATTAGCTCAAAAAGTTCATTGAATGAGGTCATGCCCTAAAGACTACCTGCTTGCCGCTACCCTGAGCTGATGAATTGCCTGCTCAGGATCTTCAGCCCCAAATATCGCACTGCCTGCCACGAAAGTGTCAGCGCCTGCCTCAGATGCCAAGACAATGGTCTCTGAGTTGATGCCACCGTCCACCTGCAAATAGCAAGATGGATTCTCCTCATCGATGATTTCCCTCGCCTGACGAATCTTAGAAAGCACTTCATGCATGAATTTTTGTCCACCAAACCCTGGTTCGACCGTCATTACTAATAATTGGTCAAGTTGATGAATTAATTCTTTGTATGGCTCCAGTGGTGTGCCTGGCTTTATAGCGATGCCGGCCCTGGTGCCAAGCTCCCTAATTCGATCAATAATTCTTTGAGGGTCGGAGGCGCTCTCAACATGGAAGGTGACCATCTCTGATTTCTCGGCGTATTTCGGCGCCCATTGGTCAGGGTCATCGATCATCAAGTGAACATCAAATGGTGTTTTGCTAACAGTCCTCCAGTTCTCAACAACTGGAAGCCCAAAGGTGAGATTGGGAACAAAAACACTGTCCATCACGTCAACATGAATCATGTCTGCAGTCTCTACCTTTGCAAGCTCTGCAGTCATATTGGCAAAGTCGGCGCTGAGGATTGATGGGTTGATTCTCATGACTACAGATTACTGCTTTTGGAATAGTGCAAGGAACATGCAATCCGCGTTGTCTCTATCGCTCCACAACTGAAGTGTGGAGCGATTCTTATTGGCACTTATGTCCGAATAGTCACTCCAGGGGAGAATCTCATAATCCGGGTGGTTATCCAAAAACCACCTGGCTATGGATGTCGTTTCCTCGATTAGAGGCGAGCAGGTGACATAGGCAATTACTCCCCCCTTGGCGGTTATCGTTGACGCTTTAGACAGAAGGTTGCGTTGTATTTCGTTTAGCTCTTGAATCTGGCCTGGATGCTTATTGTGTCTTGATTCAGGCTTCCTCCTGAGTGCGCCAAGGCCGGTGCAAGGAGCGTCTATGAGAATTAACTCGTAATCAGACTGGTAGTCAAACGTCAGAGCGTCAGAGGCAAAAACCTTTGCGTTTGCAAAGCCTTTCAGTCCATGCCTGACCATATCTGCACGTTTTGGATATAACTCAATTGCGGTGAGGCTACTGTCACGTTGACTGGCAATAGCAGCCAGCAAACTGGCTTTACCGCCGGGCCCTGCACACATATCAAGCCAATTGCCATTTGGTGCCGCCTTCGCAGCAATTTGAGTCACTAACTGTGACCCCTGATCCTGATATCGGTAATTAGTCAGGTCCAGTCCATCCATTGACTCGAATCCGAATTCAGAAAGGGGTAGTGAGATGGAGTTCTCCGGCAAAGGATTTGGCGGCAGAGCCACCATCTGCGGCTTGGGGGACTTATTATTCTCAATTAGCAATGCTTCTACATCCCCTGCAGTGTCCATTTCTCTGGATGCGCTCAGGGCGTCGATTATCCATTTGGGGTGAGCAAATGTAGCTACCTTATCTTCGCCTGAATTTAGTTCTTCGAGCCATTGTTCAGCGTTAGATGAAAGTTTTCTCATGCAAGCATTAACTAGGCCAGCGGCTTTGGGTGCTTCGGCTTTACACAATTCCACCGCTTGATCAACTGCGGCATGGGTTTCAGTCCTCATGTTTAGAAACTCATGGAGCCCCATGCGCAAAATGTTCAAAACACTGGTCTCAAGTTTTTTTATCTCGGTGACTTCACCAATTAGAGCGTCATGCTGAATTTTCATTCTCAGAGTCCCGTAGGCCAACTCTTGAACAAACCCACGATCTTGCTTGGATAGGTTTGACTTTTTCAGCAGTTGCGGAAGCTTTATGTTCGCATAAGCCCCAGCTTCGACATGCATCAATAACTGATAAGCGAGTTTTCTAGATTCAGTGACCAAGCGTGACTTCCCCGACTCCGTTGAACCAATCCGCCGCAGCCATTTGTTTTTTTGCAAACGGTTGAACTGTTATCAGCTCTAGCGTTGTCGCCTCGCCACAGGTCACAAAGATTTGTTTTCCAGACTTAGTCACCTGTCCCAGAACTTGATCTGTTGACTCAACATTGGGCTCACTTTCATTGGCTTGAATGACGCGAAAAGGCTCGCCGTTGAGATAGGTCCAAGCTATTGGTTCGGGATTGCTTGCTCGAATAATCTGTAGGCAGGTTTTTGCATCAGACTTGAAATCGAGAAAACATTCTTCTCTAGAGAGTTTTTTTGCGAAACTCGCAGTTCCGGTTTGAGGTCTGAGACTGGGTTTTTCATCTACTAGTAGCTGTTGCAGTAAAGGCACGGACAGCTCAGCTAGAACCTCAAGAGCTTGGGCAGTCGTCATGCCAGATATATTTTTCTTGAGTTGTTTGTAGACATCACCTGTATCCATCCCCTTGTCCAGTTTGAACACGGTGACACCAGTCTCGGTTTTTCCCTCCATGATCGCTCTTTGCACCGGAGCTGCGCCACGGTACTTTGGTAATAGAGAAAAATGGAGATTGAACCACTCAGCGCTTTTCAGAACTTCGTCTTTGAGGATTGCCCCGTAACTCACAATGATTCCTCGCTGAGCACCCGTGTTCAAGATTTGTGCCAGTGCACTAGTTGGGTCATTGGCTTTGATTAGCTCAATACCTTGGCTCTCGGCCACATCGGCAACAGGAGTTTGAGTCAGAATCTTTTTTCTCCCTTTTGGAGCATCCTCTCGAGTTATAACTAAAACCGGCGCTTGATTCTCAGCAAGCGAGCTAAGGACGTAAGCAGCGGTTTTGTCGCTTCCGGCGAATATGTAATCCACTAGATCAGCCCCTGTCCGTCCATGACAACCTTCAGCCCTCGTTTGCGGCGCTTACCTTCAAGAGGCGGAGTTTTCAACTGCTCCCTCATAAGAGCCTCAGATACCAAAGCTCCGTTTTTATAGAGATAGCTAAAAACCAATGAGGGCTCTGTCGAGATTACATCGACGAGCTCATTTATAGCATCAGCGACCTGGTTTAGTCGCTGTTGATCTGCCTCAACAATCCCCAATCTCTTCCATGGCGACAGGCCAAGAATCTTTCTTTGTTGGGATTCCCGATCAACAAGTTGAACTATTTGCCCAATAGACAATTGCTTAATCACTTCTCCCTCGTAGTCACTGAAGTGCAGACGTCCATCGGTTGCTAAAAAACTTGCCGCGTCCAACCAATTGCGAAGGGAATGCTCGAGCGCTCGCAGGCTT
>CAJXMQ010000029.1 GCA_913056225.1 uncultured Micrococcales bacterium
TTCTTTTGAGGCATGATTGAAGACCCAGTTGAAAATTCATCATTTAGCTTGATGTAGCCAAACTCAGCGGTGGACCAAATGATCAGCTCTTCACTCAGCCTTGAAAGATCAATCCCGATTTGGGCACAAATAAACAAAAACTCGGTTGCCACATCTCGGGAACTGGTTGCATCCATTGAGTTTTTCTCAGGCGCCGCAAGACCAAGCTTCTCGGCGACCAAATTTGGGTCTAAACCCAGCGAGGAGCCTGCCAGAGCTCCTGCACCATAGGGAGACTGCTTAGCCCTTGCTCGCCATGATTCTAATCTTTGAAGATTCCTAACCTGCGGCCAGGCGTGTGCCAACAGATGGTGTGCAAGTAGCACCGGCTGTGCATGCTGGAAATGAGTTCGGCCAGGCATCGCAACACCCATGTTTGTTTCAGCCTGAATCGTTAGGTGCTCAATGAAACTGAGTAGTTGATTTTCAATTTCTTCAGCTGCATCAAGCATGAAAAGCCTGATTTCAGTGGCAATCTGGTCATTTCTTGATCGACCCGCCCTCAGTTTCCCACCAAGGTCGCCGCCAGCTATTTCGATCAGTCCTCTTTCGAGGGCAGAGTGAACATCCTCATCACTTTGTTTTGGCTTGAATGAACCGGCAATGACTCGCTTCTCAAGCTGGTCAATGGCCTTCAATAATTCGCTCAGTTCACCCTTATTGAGATACCCCTTGGCCGCCAGCGCTTCAGCGTGTGCTCTGGAGCCCAAGAGATCATACTTCGCCAGTCTCCAATCAAAGTCGGTTGACTTGCTGAGATTAGCCATCTCTTCACTGGGACCAGAGGAGAACCTGCTCCCCCAGAGTGATTCGCTATTTTTCGATGCCATGTCTCTTCGCCGATAGTTTTGATGGCATTGACCATAGCTCAATGAACCCCTTAGCTAGGGATGAGTCAAAGCTGTCGTCACTGTCATAGGTGGCGAGGTTGTAATCATAAAGACTCTGATCACTCCTTCTGCCGGTGACGCTGGCATGTCCAGCCTGCAACTTCAGTCTGATCTCTCCCGAGACATGCCTCTGAGTGTGGTCAATGAACGCATCAAGTGCTGATTTCAGCTCACTAAACCAAAGACCCTCATAAACCAGGTCGGCCCAGCGTGATTCCACGCCTCGCTTGAAACGATTGACGTCTCTTTCCATGGTCAGATTTTCCAGCTCCTCATGGGCGTTGATGAGCGCAATTGCCCCTGGAGCCTCATAGATTTCGCGGGATTTAATCCCAACCAGTCTGTCTTCAACTAGGTCAATGCGACCAACGCCGTGCTTGCCAGCCAGTTGGTTCATAATCTCAACTGCCTGCAACGGAGTTATGGATTTGCCGTCAATTTCAACAGGTATTCCTTGGTCGAATTTGATGATTACCTCATCAGCTGGCTTCACGTCAGCCGGATCCTGAGTGTATTCATAAAGGTCTTCGATGGGGCCGTTCCATGGGTCTTCCAAAAAGCCAGTCTCCACCGCTCGTCCCCAAACATTCTGGTCAACCGAATATGGGCTTTTCTTGCTCTGGGCAATTGGCAGGTTGTGCTCAGCCGCGTATTCGATTGCCTTGTCTCTAGTCAAAGCCAAATCTCTAATCGGAGCTATTGATGTCAAGTCTGGATTGATCGCACTGACCGCTGCTTCAAACCTAACCTGGTCATTTCCTTTACCAGTACAACCGTGAGCAACACTGTTGCCACCCAACCGGTTTGCGGTCAATGCCAAGTGCTTGGCAATCAAAGGCCTGGAGAGTGCAGAAACCAGAGGGTAGCGCTTTTGATACATCGCGTTAGCCTTTAGAGCGGGCATGATGTAGTCATTGGCAAACTCTTCTTTTGCGTCAATCACAACAGATTCAACGGCACCACAATCTAGCGCTCGTTGCCGGATGACATCCATGTCCTCACCGTCTTGGCCAACGTCAATGGCCATGGCAACAACCTCTTTGCCAGTTGCCTTTTTAAGCCAACCAATTCCTACTGATGTGTCTAGCCCGCCTGAATAGGCGAGAACTATCCGTTCTGACATTCGTCTCCTTGTTTTTCAACGCTAATTCTAGAACCGAGTTATGAATTCTTTGCCAGAAAGGACATAACCGCCTTCTGAGCGTGAAGTCTATTTTCTGCTTGCTCCCAAACCAAACTGCGTTCACCATCAATTACCCCAGCGGTGACCTCATTCCCACGATAAGCGGGAAGGCAGTGAAGAAACACAGCCTCCGGACTTGCCTGTGAAAAAAGATTTTCATCTACTCGGTATGCCTCCAGGTCTTTTATCCTCTGAGACTTCTCGGTCTCAGCACCCATAGAAACCCAAGTGTCGGTAGTTACTACATCCGCTCCGCTAACGGCCTCTGCTGGGTCAGAGGTAACTAAAATCTCTCCGCTAGCCAACTCCCTTGCGCGATTCACAACCTCACTGCTGGGCATATAGCCAGCGGGGGATGCGATCCGCACGTTCATTCCAGCCATTGCGCCGGCGAGCAGATAGCTATTTGCTACGTTGTTAGCCCCATCCCCAACATAGGCAACGGTTAGACCTTTGGTCTTTCCAAAATGCTCTTTTATTGTTTGCAGATCTGCAAGGAGTTGGCAGGGGTGATAATCATCACTTAGGCCACTGATTACCGGCACAGTTGAATGCTTCGCCATCTCTTCGAGGTTTGACTGCTCATAGGTTCGCCACATAATCTGACTCACCTGCCGGGTCAAAACCCTTGCAGTGTCAGCAATTGATTCACTCTTAGCCATCTGTGAGGATTGAGAGTCAATGACTAGCGGAAATCCACCCATTTCACTAATTCCCACGGAAAACGAAACCCTAGTTCTAGTCGATGTCTTATCAAAAATCATCGCAACAGTTTTAGGTCCCTCAAAAGACCTGTCAGCGAAACGATCTTGTTTCAATGCAATCGCATGATCCAAAATCTCTGATTGCTCTTCTGGAGAAATATCGTCATCCTTCAAAAAGTGTCTAATCACTTGCTCACCTGCGTTCCAACTCCAGATTCGGTAAATATCTCCAGCAAAATGCTGTGCGGGTCTCGCCCATCAATTATGTGCGCCTTTGGCACTCCCCCGTCAACAGCTTCCAGGCAAGCACTCATCTTGGGCACCATGCCGGACTCTAAATTCGGTATGAGCTCTCGAAGCTCGTTGTTTGTTATCTCACTAATCAAACTGTTCCTATCCGGCCAGTCTGAGTAAAGCCCCGGGACATCAGTTAGAACAATCAGCTTCTCAGCACCCAAAGCTACCGCAAGTGAGGCTGCCGCGAGATCTGCATTGACATTCAATAGCTGTCCGCTGACATCGGGAGCAACTGAAGAGATTACGGGGATTTTGCCGCTGTTAATTAGATCCAGGACCGCTCTGGGATTGACACTTCTAACCTCACCAACAAGACCTAGATCAACCTGGCCATCAGCAGTTTCAACCTTTGTCTTTTCTGCTAGGAACAATGCTTTATCCTCGCCACTCAGAACCTTAGCCTCCGCCCCGGCAAGCGCTATTCGAGCTGCCAAACCAGCGCCAATGCTCTCTCTGAGGACATCGCGAATTACTTGAATTGATTCCTTGCTGGTGACTCTCAGTCCAGCTTTAAATTCTGTCTCAATTCCCATTTCAGCCAACTTGGCTGTTATTTGAGGGCCACCACCGTGAACAACGACCGGACGAATACCGACAAAACGAAGATAGGCCATGTCTTCGGCAAAGCTCTGCTGCAAGGCTTCGTCGACCATGGCGTTACCGCCGAATTTGATCACAACTGTTTTCCCGTGAAACTCCCTGAGCCAGTCGAGAGACTCAATCAAAGTCTCTGCTTTCAGCCTTGCAAGGCCGTTGTCGTTTGAATCCGCTGGCTTCATTAGCTTGAGTACTCGCTATTCTCGCTTACGTAGGCATGCGTCAGATCATTGGTGAAAACGGTTGCTGAATGGGAACCGTTTTTTAGATCAATCTCAATCTCGACAAGCCTTTCGCTCAAATCCACCAGATCTCTGTCAGCCTGAGGCATCGAATCATCGGCAACACAAACACCATTGATCGTGAGTTTTGCCAGCATCGGATCAAAATCACCCTCTACCGTTCCAATTGCGGCATAAATTCGTCCCCAGTTGGGATCTGCTCCGTAGATTGCCGCTTTGAAAAGATTATTTCTGGCAATACTCCTAGCCACATCGACCGCTAACTGCTCTGAGGCAGCCTGGGTAACTGTGATGTGAATATCGTGATCTGCACCCTCCGCATCGGTGAGCAATTGCATGGCGAGATCCATGCATAGTTCATCCAGAAGAGTTTGAAACTCCTCATCCTCTGGGGTCACTCCACTTGAGCCACTGGCCATCAGTGTTACTTGGTCGTTGGTGGAGGTGCAACCATCACTGTCTAAACGATTGAAGCTTTTCTCAACCGCAAGGTTCAGGTGCTTTTGAAGCCTTTCTGGCTCAATATCAGCATCAGTTGTAATGAATACAAGCATTGTTGCCAACGCTGGAGCTAACATGCCAGCACCCTTGGCTATACCTCCAATGCAAAAACCAGAGCCATCTCTGATGGCATGCTTATGAACACTGTCAGTAGTCATGATTGCCTGAGCAACGTCATATCCTCCACTGTCGGAGAGTTGATCATGTGCCCCACGAATGCCGTGGAGAAGTTTTTCTTCGTTTAACATCTCCCCAATCAGGCCTGTAGACGTGACCAAAACTTCAATGGGTGCCAAGCTAGAAAGTTCAGCTACCAACTCAGCTGATTTGTGTGTGAGCTGGAAACCCGCAGGGCCTGTAAAACAGTTCGCACCGCCACTGTTTGCCAAAACTGCCCTGGCTCGGCCATCCTGCGAGGCTTGTCTGGACCAAATTATTGGATTTGCAACAGACCTGTTGGTGGTAAAAACATTTGCGCAGGAATCAATTGGTCCTTGGTTCAGAATCAGACCAACGTCATCCCCGCTCGCCTTTAAACCCGCGGCAAACGAACCTGCGACAAACCCTTTTGGGTATGTAACACTCATGGTCTGATTCCCGTTTGATTTAGCCCCGTTTGTTCAACTAACCCAAGCGCAATATTCATTGACTGAATTGCTGCTCCCGCGGTCCCCTTAACCAAATTGTCAATCGCGCAAATAACGGTAATTCGTCCCGAGGGGTCAAAGCTGTGTGAGATTTGAACTCTATTGGAACCAGTTACCGAAGCGGTCTCTGGAAGGCTATCTGTAAGCAGATCTATGAAACTTTCATCGTGATATGCATCCTGCAAAGCCTCGGTTAGTTTTTCAGGTGAGGCTTTGATCTTGGCTGAAGTGACCGCCAGAATCCCCCTGCTGACAGGTGCTAGCACTGGAGTGAAGGTGATTTTCGGGTCAACTGCGCCAGCCTTTTCAAGGTTTTGCATGATTTCTGGAACGTGCCGGTGAACTCCGCCAACTGCATATGCCTTCAGGTTTTCACTCATCTCTGATGATGAAAGCTCGACCTTTGATGACTTTCCTGCACCACTGGTACCAACAGTGAGGTTTGCCACAATGTCATCTGTTTCAATCAAGTCAGCAGTTATTAGCGGTGCCAGTGAAAGGGTCACTGCCGTTACATTGCAGCCAGGAACAGCGATTGCCTGGACCGATGCAAGCCTGCCACGCTGCTTTCCACCATCGGCAAGCGTGAGCTCGGGTAAGCCATAATTCCAAGCACCTGCGTGCTTGGTTTGATAGAACTCTTCCCAACGCTTAGTGCTCTCAAGCCTGAAATCGGCACCGCAATCCAAGACCAGGCCAACTGCATCCAACTCACCCGCAATCGCTGCACTCTGAGTGTGGGGCAGGGCCAGGAAGACAACATCGTGTCCATTCAATTTGGATGGAGTGGTTTCGACTAGATCATGACCAAGGTGTGCAAACTGAGGGTGTACGGAACTAAGTTTTTGACCAGCGTTTGAGTGGGCGGTAACTGTTCTTAGCTCAAGATCAGGATGATTCAGAATCAATCTGATTAGCTCCCCGCCTACATAACCACTGGCTCCCGCAACGGCTACTGAATATGTCACTAGACACCTCTCAGTTCTGCTCCGTGATTACTGGTTGCCAATGCTACCGCCGAGTTTCTTGACTCGGAAGCTTCCTCTTGGGTCAAAGTTCTATCTGGAGCGCGGTAAATCATTGAAAAAGTCACTGATTTCTTCCCGTCAGGAATTCCCTTGCCCTGATAAACATCTACAGTTCGGATGTTCTCAAGCAACTCACCGGCACCTTGTATCAAGGTTTGCCTCAGGGTTTCAGCCTCAAGGGATTGGTCAACAACCAGTGACAAATCTTGCGTTGCTGCAGGGAAGGTGTAAACCGCAGAAGCCGCGACAGGCTCTACCATTGCCAGAAGTTTTCGCAGGTTTAGTTCAAACAGTGACACTCTAGGAAGGTGATAACTGGCTGCAATGTCTGGGTGTAGCTCGCCGACAAAACCAACTTTTTCGCCTCCCACTAAAACATCAGCACTTCTACCTGGGTGCAGTCCTGGGTTCTCGGCATTTACCAAATTTGGCTCAAGAGACAAAACTCTCAAGACACTAAATACCTGATCTATTGCCAACTTGAAATCAATTGGCTCGCTTTTCTCACCAGGCAGCATAGGTTTCCGGTCACCAAAGCCAAGCCCCGCCAGCATCTCCGGCTGCTCAGGAATCTGACTGTCTAACGCATCAAGTTGTTTTTGCTCTGGCCTTGAAGCTGTGTCGGGGAATGCAACTGAGGATTCAGAATTGGGTGCCGCCCAGAAAACACTGCCCATTTCGTATAAGTTTCCACTAACAAGTCCCCTTGATACGTTCCTAGCGGCTGCCTGCATTAATCCAGGCATCAGCGAGGTTCGCATCTCCGGAAAGTCCTCTTGTATCGGATTTTCTAGCCTTACTGGCTTTGGTTTTCCGAATATCTGGTTTTCCTGACTAGAAAGGAAGGGGTAGTTCAAAGTCTCAACCATTCCGCTGGCAGCTAAGAAATCAGCAAGTTTTCTTCTGAGCTGCTGATTCTGAGTCAAACCTGAGCCCGGAGGGGCAACTGGCAATCTTGAGGCAATCTTGTGATAGCCATCAATCCGAGCAATCTCTTCAACTAAGTCAGTTTTGTGTCGCAAGTCTGGTCTCCAGCTGGGAGGCTCGACCATAATTACGTCCTCGCCCGAAACCTGACATCCAATTTGCTGCAAAATCTGTTTTTGCAGTTCCACTGAGTAATCAACACCGACCAGTTCACTGGCAAAACCTGCGGGAAGTTCAATTTCCACCGGCTCTAAGTCTGGGAAATAGCTGGCTCCAAATCCTGTCGCCTTGGCCGAGCCATACTCAGCCAGCAATTGCGCAATTCTTGCAATTGCCTTGTTGGCTACCAACGGATCTACGCCTCTTTCAAATCTCTTTGATGCCTCTGAAGGTAGTTTGTGCCTTCTTGCGGATCTAGCAATGCTCACCGGATCAAAATTGGCAGCTTCTATCAAAACTCGAGCTGTTTTGTCACTAACCTCCGTTGAGTGACCTCCCATCACGCCAGCAATACCGATGGGTCCGGATTCATCAGTAATCAACAAATCTTCTTCGTGCAAATCCCTCAGTTGCCCGTCCAGAGTCTTGAGCTTCTCTCCTTTATTTGCCCTGCGAACAGTTATGCCCCCAGTTAGAAGGTCAAGGTCATAGGCATGAGTTGGCTGTCCGGTTTCCAGCATTACGTAGTTGGTGATATCAACGACCAAGCTGATTGACCGCATGCCGGCTAACTTCAGCCTGCTCATCATCCATGCGGGTGTTGGGGCTGAAGCGTCGACTCCGGCAAGCTCCACTAGCTCAAACCTGTTGCAACCGTTTTTACCCCTAATCGGAGAATTATCCTGAACCTTTAGCTCAAAACCATCTCCAGAAACTGAGGCAATGTCTGCTGGGTCAGTGAACTTGGTGGATGTTGCATGAGAGTACTCTCTGGCAACTCCTCTAATTGAAAAACAGTAGCCACGATCAGGGGTGACGTTTATTTCTGCGGCAGAGTCATCCAAACCCAAGAGCTGAATAGCGTCCTCACCGATTTTTGGATCTAATCCCAGTGTCGAAAGAACAAGAATTCCTTCGTGGTCATCTCCCAATCCCAGCTCTTTGACTGATGCGATCATTCCGTCACTGGTGTGACCATAAGTAGACCTGGCGGCGATGGCAAAGTTTCCAGGCAGCACGCTGCCAGGCAAGGTCACAACAACTTTGTCTCCCTCGGCAAAGTTGCTAGCACCACAAACAATTCCTCGGTTCTCTGATTCTCCGACATCAACCTGACACCAGCGGATGGTTTTCCCATTTGACTGTGGTTCATCAACAAACTCAACCACTTTTCCAACAACAACCGGGCCTGACACTTCAAAGAAGTGCTCTTGCTCTTCCTCGAGGCCGATTTTTACCAAATCAGCCATAAGTTGCTCTGGCTTTGAACCCTTAGGGAGTTCTGTAAATTCACTAATCCAACTCAGCGGGACTCTCATTAGACTCTCACCCCAAACTGCCTGGCAAAACGCATGTCACCTTCGACCATGTCTCTCATGTCCAAAACACCGTTTCTAAACATAAGAGTTCTTTCAATTCCCATGCCGAATGCAAAACCTGAATACTGCTCAGGATCAATTCCACTAGCTTTCAAAACATTGGGGTTTACCATCCCGCAACCGCCCCATTCGACCCAACGTGGCCCACCCTTAGCCTGAGGGTGCCAAACGTCTAACTCAGCCGAGGGTTCGGTGAACGGGAAATAGCTGGGCCTGAGCCTTATTTCTGCCTCGTCTCCGAACATTTTTCTGGCGAAGTGCTCAAGCGTTCCCTTGAGATCCGCCATGGTCAATCCCTTATCAATCGCCAGACCCTCTACCTGGTGAAAAACCGGGGTATGGGTGGAATCGAGTTCGTCAGTTCTGAACACTCTTCCCGGGCAGAGAACATATATCGGAATATCTCTTTCTAGCATCGAGCGGACTTGAACTGGTGAGGTGTGAGTCCTTAGCACCAACTTGGCATCCAGTGGGCTAACAAAAAAAGTGTCCTGCATGGCCCTTGCGGGGTGATCTTGATCAAAGTTCAGAGCATCGAAGTTAAACCATTCGCTCTCAAGCTCCGGGCCCTCAGCAATCTCCCAACCCATTCCCACAAAGGCATCACTCACCTGTTCCATCATCAGTGAAAGCGGGTGTCTAGCGCCCTGCTGGGACAGGTTGGCATAGGCGGACATGTCAACAGATTCATTTTTCAACTGCAGGTTTTTCTGTTCTGCAGCAAGCCTCTGCTCAACCTCTGAATAACTGTTGGATATTTTCGCCTTAGCCTGCCCAACCAGCTTTCCAGCCTCAGCTTTTTGCTCATTAGGGAGATTTTTTATGGAAGCGTTTAGATTTGTGATTTCACTGTCGTCACCAACAATTTTCGAGCGCAAAGACTTGAGCTGATCAATGTCTTGGGCAGAATTGATTAGCTTTTCGGCCTCGGCAATCAGCTGGGCGATTTTGTCTGGGTTTATTTCTGACATCAGAGCAAAGTCTAGCCCTGCTGAGAAAAACCTGAGTGATAAAGCAGTATGCCTGCCGCAACTGAAAGATTCAAAGATTCAGCCTCTCCTGCCAGCGGTAACGAGAAAGTCTTGTCGCTTCTGGCAAGAAGTTCGACTCCAAGCCCATGGGCCTCATTGCCCAATAGCCAAGCATGCTTGGTTGAGAATTCACCCTTTCGAAAATCAATCCCCGAGCTATCGGCTGCAAATACTTGATAGCCAAAGCTCTTGACCTGGTCGACGGCGGATTCCATATCCAAATCTTGCATTAGGTCAACATTGAAAATGCTCCCCGCGGAGGACCTGACCACCTTTGGCGAGAAAACATCAGCAGATCCTTGACCAATCAGAATAGTTCCAGCTCCTGAGGCATCAGCAGTTCGGATGATAGTCCCGAGATTGCCAGGGTCAGAGACTTGCTCCAGCATCACAAGCGGATTGCCCGAGACACTCGGTTCTTTGGTGGGCAATTTGCAAATTGCCATCGCACCCTGCGGAGTGTTGGCATCAGCCATTCGTTGAATTTGCTCATCCGTGACCTCTTCGATCAGGTCTGGATTGAACTGGGAGATCAAACTTTTGTTGACATTTATAAATTCTTCAGTCAAATAGATGGTTTCTAACCAGTATTGCTTTTGGGCAAGAACCTTCAGTGACTGGCTTCCTTCAGCAAAAAAGCGCCCAGATTCAACCCGGGCGCTTTTTTTAGCTAAAGACTTAACCCAGCGAAGCTGGGCGTTGTTTATGCTCACTAACCAGCTTTCGGTGCGTTGACCTGCGCAGGCAATGCTGCCTTGGCGGTCTCAACCAAAGAGCTGAAAGTTTTTGGCTCATTCACTGCTAGCTCTGCAAGCATGCGACGGTCAACCTCAACTCCAGCCAGGTTCAATCCCTGAATGAAGCGGTTATAGGTCATGCCGTTGCTTCTCGCAGCAGCGTTGATTCTTTGAATCCACAACCTGCGGAAATCGCCCTTACGGTCTTTTCTGTCGTTGTATGCATAGACAAACGAGTGCAGCAACTGCTGCTTCGCCTGACGATAAAGCCTTGATCGCTGTCCGCGGTATCCGCTTGCGCGGTCGAGGGCTACACGACGCTTCTTGTGTGAATTAACTGCATTCTTTACTCTTGCCATGGTCTATACCCTCCTAGCGGCCTAGTTGCTTTTTTAATTTTT
>CAJXMQ010000030.1 GCA_913056225.1 uncultured Micrococcales bacterium
CTCGCCTCACTGGCTTTGCCACCAGTTCTGTCAATCGGAATCTGTCCCGTTGCCTTGAAAAACCAACGGGTCAATAAGCCTTTGATTCCCTTACCGGTGAAGTAATCGCTTTTGGCCAAAAAAGTCACCGGTCTTGAGCATTTCAGTGGCAAAAATATGCTGTCTGAGAAGGACAGGTGATTGCTCGCCAGAATTGCACCGCCGGATTTTGGAACATTTTCGGAGCCGGTTGACCATGGCCTGAAAAGCACGTGGAGTATCGGGCCGATGATAAAAGTTTTCAGAAAAAGGTAGGTCATTGCAAAGACTCCGCCCTTGATATATCGGCTGCCCCTATTAGGCCCGCGTTATTACCAAGCTTAGCTGCAACCACACTTAGTTCAGGTCGGTAACCTCTGGCCGGCAAGTTATTCAAATAGCTAAAGTAAATTGGCTCCGTCAACTTCTCTCCAGCTATGCTCACTCCCCCGCCAACGACGCAAATCTCTGGATCTAATACAGCCACAATGCTGGCAAGGCCCTGACCTAAGTAATCACCGAGTTCACGCAGCAGGCTGAGTGCGCCAACATCGCCCTCGGTGATTGCTTGAGAAACCTCCGCTCCTGTAAGAACTCCGTTTTCGCTAGCCAACTCTCTGAGCCTTCGGCCGGCTGGACCATCACTGGTTGCTAGTTTCCGGGCGGCTTTCAAAAACGCGGTTCCCGATCCGTATTGCTCTAAACAGCCTCTTTGGCCGCAACCGCACTGCCGACCATTTTTGACCAATCGAATATGTCCCAGTTCACCACCGATACCAAATCCGCCCCGGATTAGTCGTCCGCTATCAATGATTGCTCCGCCAACACCGGTGCCAATGGTCAGCATCACCATTGAATCCGCATTCTTGGCACTCCCAAATCGAAACTCTGCCCAAGCTGCCGCATTCGCGTCGTTTTCCAAGGAAACCGGAACAGAAACCTGTTGCTGAATCCTTGTCTTCAATGGTTCGTGACGCCACTGCAGATTTGGGCTATAGAGAATTTCGTTGCGCTCGGAATTGATAAATCCAGCCGCAGCTATTCCGACTGTGTCAACCTGATTTTCTCTCTGGAGATTATGGATTAGCTCAACCACGGTCTCAGCCATCAGGTCTGGCTCAGCAGCAGGCGAGGGAACTTTTTTTACTTGTGATACTTCTCCATCGGGTGAGACTAAGCCGGCGGCAATCTTCGTGCCACCGATATCAATTCCAATTGAATGCAATAAAGCTCCCAGCTCCAAGCGAATAGTTTAGCTTTCACTCCAAGCGGAAGAAAAACAAAATAGGGAATCAAATTAATTCCAAATCTAGAATCCCCAGGGGTTACAGTAGTAAAAATTCATTGAGGAGCCTGAGATGAAGATCCACGAAGAGCCATTAGCTGCGGAGAGCGACCAAGACAGTAACGTCACCGACTTCCTAGAAAAAATCGCCAAAGAAGCACCTGATCAAAGTCTGTTCTCGATTCAATCTGGAGAAGCTTGGAACGACTTGAGCGTTAGGCAGTTTCATGAAGAGGTCAAAGCTGTTGCCAAAGGCTTGATTGCGACTGGCATTAAGCCTGGGCAAGGACTTGGAATTCTCTCCCGGACTCGCTACGAGTGGACACTACTGGATTTTGCAATTTGGTATGCAGGTGCAGTCTCAGTGCCCATCTACGAATCCTCATCCTCAGAGCAAATCAAATGGGTATTGGGCGACAGTGAATCCGTTGCCTGTTTTTTTGAAAAACCAGAACATCTTGCAAGTTTTGAATCCGTTCAGTCTTCGCTGAAAAACGTCAAATACACCTGGGTAATCGAAAATGGCGATCTCGAGCAATTGAAAACCACGGGGGCTAATATCAGCGATGATGAATTGGAGGCCAGAAGATCGGCTGCAAACTTTGAAACCTTGGCCACAATCATTTACACCAGCGGGACTACTGGGAACCCTAAGGGTTGCGAGTTGCTGCACAGAGGTTTCGTTGAGCTTTGCAACAACGGTAAGGCGCAACTGCCCTACATCGTGAACAAAGAAAGCTCCACACTTTTGTTCTTGCCGCTGGCTCATGTGCTGGCAAGGTTTGTCTCAATTCTTTGTGTTTCTGGTGCCATGAAAGTCGGCCACCTACCAGACACCAAAAACGTGGCCGCAGGGCTCGCTAGCTTCAAGCCAACATTTCTGCTCGCAGTTCCTAGAGTTTTTGAAAAAGTCTTCAACGGGGCTCAACTGAAGGCTGAAACAGGCGGAAAAGGCAAAATCTTTGACAGAGCAGCGCAAGCGGCTATCGACTATTCAACCGCTCTAGACTCCGAAAAGGGTCCCTCTCTGGGCCAGAAAATTCAACACAGGCTATTTGATCGCCTGGTTTACAGCAAGCTTCGAGAGGCAATGGGAGGTCGAGTCAAGTATGCAATCAGCGGTGGGGCACCACTTGGGGCAAGACTTGGTCACTTCTACAGGGGTATTGGTCTGATTGTGCTGGAGGGTTACGGACTAACCGAAACATACGCGCCAGCAACTCTTGGACGCGGTCACAAGCTGAAAATTGGAAAGGTTGGCTACTCATTGCCGGGAACTGCAGTTGGTATTGCCGATGACGGAGAGGTTCTGCTAAAGGGTTACAACATCTTCCGTGGTTATTGGAAAAATGAAAAAGCCACTGACGAGGCGCTGGCTGATGGCTGGTTCCACACCGGCGATATCGGAGAACTGGATGACGAGGGATTTTTATCCATTACCGGTCGCAAAAAAGAAATTTTGGTCACGGCGGGTGGAAAAAATGTTGCTCCGGCCGCCTTGGAGGACCCACTCAGGGCTCATCCGTTGATCGGTCAGGTGGTTGTAATTGGCGACAAACAACCATTTGTCTCGGCTCTGATCTCGATTGACCCAGAGATGCTTCCGGTTTGGACCAAGGGTCAAGGCATTGAGGGAATTGAAACCATTCATGATGCGATCTCCAGCGAAAAAATCAAAAAAGCAGTTCAAGCGAAGATTGATCAGGTCAACAAGAAGTTTTCCTCCGCAGAGCAGATTAAGAAATTTGCCTTCATTGGTTCAGAGCTGACAGAGGCAAGTGGCCACATGACTCCTTCTTTGAAGGTGAAACGGGAGCGAGTTCTGGCAGATTTCGAGGAGCAGGTTACCGAGATTTACGGCTAGCTGAGAAACCACTCGGCTTGCCTAATCTCAGACATCGACCGCTTTTTTGCCTCTGGCGTTAGCCGGTCGATGTAGAGCTTTCCTTGCAAGTGATCGCACTCGTGCTGAAACACCTGTGCCAATAAACCCTCTGCTTCAATCTCCAAGGTGGTGCCATCGAGCTGTTGGCCCGTGATCGTTACAGCTTGATGCCTTGAAACCTCGTTCCATAAACCTGGAACGCTGAGGCAACCCTCTTCAAGTAGGTTGACCTGTTCTGACACCTTGATGATTTCTGGATTGATTAGGTAGCCAAGCTGGTCATCAACCTGATAGCTGAAAACCCTCAGGTCAACACCGATTTGATTAGCTGCAACTCCGGCTCTGCCAGGTTGATTGCAGGTGTCCAATAAGTCCTGAACCAGTTGAGCCACAGATTGCGGATCGGTAACAGTTCGGCACTCGGTTTTCAAGACAGGATCTCCGAAGATTCTTATTTCGCGTTCGGTCAAACCAATCCATCCGCGACTAGTGCGGCCAACTCCCTTGCGGCTTTTTGAGTGGCGGGGTGAAGGCTGTCAAAACTAATTTCTGCACCTGCTGCAAGCTTCGGGTCATAGGGAATGCGAACTACCGCTCTGGTACGGGTCAGGAAGTGGGATTCAATCTCATCCAGTTTCACAATTTCAGTTCCAAATGTTGCGGTGTTCAGTGCGACCACTGAGTTTCTTGCCAAATCGCCATAGCCATTTGCTTCCAACCAGGTAAGTGTTTCACTGGCCAGTCTGGCCTCGTCAACACTTCCGCCACTTACAATCACCAGTCCATCCGCACGATCCAGTACCGCCTGCATGACACTGTGAACAATCCCTGTTCCGCAGTCAGTTAGCACCACTGAGTAGTAACGGCTGGTGATGTCTGCGACCACGTTGTAGTCACCATCATCAAATGCTTGGCTGATCATGGGATCGGTATCGCTGGCTAAAACATCCAGCCGTGTTTTGTCTCTCGACACCAAATCACTAAATGCGGTGAAGCTAGAAATCGAACTGGCCTTCAAAACTACATCTCTGACGGTCTTGGTTGTCCCTCGTTTCACACGCTCTGCTAATGTCCCGCGATCTGGGTTTGCATCAATGGCCACCACTCTGTCTTCGCGAACCTTTGCCATGGCCATGCCAATCAAAGTTGTGACAGTTGTCTTTCCAACGCCACCCTTCCTGGTCAGCACCGGAACGAATCTTGCCTCGTTACCAAAATTTGCCCCAATTCTGGAGTCAATTCCTTTTCTGGCAGTAACTTTGCGTGAGTCTCCAAGATTTATAAGCCTGAAGCTAATTCGATAAACAAAGAGTTGCCAAAATCCTTCGGGCCTTACCCGCTCACGAGCCTTTTCCTCCAGAAGCCTGTCTGCGGTGAGCATTGCTGCCGGTTCAGGATCTGAAAATAAATCATTGACGACCACCTCCGCGTCGGCCTCAACCTCAACGCTTTCAAACTCGTCGTTACCCATCGCATACTGACCAGTCTCAGGATCAAGTTCCAGATTCTCGTAATCAGAGTCACCTCCGACTGAGTAATCTTCAGAATCTTTTTTCAAACTTTCCTCTATTCGATAACTGCAATTAGGTCGCCAGCCTCAACTGGCTGAGAGCCAATGATTCCAAGCCTTGTAATCTTGCCAGATTTTGAAGCTGCAATGCTTGCTTCCATCTTCATGGCCTCGATTGTTGCTACTGGATCCCCCTGCTCAACTTTATCTCCCACTTCAACTCTTGGTGTGACAACACCGCTAAACGGAGCCGCTGCGTGCCCAGGGTTATTTGGGTCGGCTTTTTCAGCATCAACGGTTTGCACCTCAATTGAGTAATCTCTTACGGTCACCGGTCTGAGTTGCCCGTTTAGTTTTGCCATTACGGTGCGATAACCGCGAGCATCTGCTTCACCGATTGCCTCGAGTCCAACATACAAATCCAAGCCTTTGCCAAGTGTCACCACATGTTCGGTTTCTGGCTGCAAACCATAGAGGTAATCGACCGTTGCCATATTGGCAAGGTCTCCGTAATTTTCTCTGATTCGCAAAAACTCTTCAGTTGGCTTATCAAATAACAATCTGTTCAAAGTCTGTTGAATCAACAATGAATCTTCGCCATTGAGAATCTGAAGATCCTCCTCAGAAAGCTCAACAATGTTGTTTTTCTTGGTCCTGCCTTTCAACACCTTGGTTCGGAAAGGTTCTGGCCAGCCACCAGCGGGAACACCGAGCTCGCCCTGCAGAAAGCCGATCACGGAATCTGGAATATCGAACTTTTCTGGATTCTGTTCAAACTCTTTCGGGTCTGCACTCACAGCTACCAGGTGCAGGGCTAAGTCACCAACAACCTTGCTTGAAGGTGTCACCTTTGTGGGTCTGCCTAAAATTTTGTTGGCAGCGGCATACATATCCTCGACCAGCTCGAATCGATCTGCCAAACCAAGAGCAATCGCCTGCTGCCTCAAGTTGGAAAGCTGACCGCCTGGGATTTCATGTTTATAAACACGACCGGTAGGTCCTGGCAAACCAGACTCGAAAGGTTTGTAGATTCCGCGAACAGCTTCCCAATAAGGCTCGAAATCGGTAACCCGTTCTAGGTCAATTCCTGTGTCGCGCTCTGTATTCGCAAGACTTGCAACCAAGGCGCTGGCGGATGGCTGTGAAGTGGTTCCAGCCATCGGAGCACTGGCAACATCTACAGCGTCGACACCTACTCTGCTGGCAGCCAGAAGGGTCGCAAGTTGGCCTCCAGCGGTGTCGTGGGTGTGTAAATGAACAGGAAGGTCAAATCTATCTCTGAGCGCACTCACAAGCCGTTCTGCGGCCGCTGGACGCAATAATCCCGCCATATCTTTGATTGCCAAGATATGCGCACCGGCTGCAACCATTTGATCGGCTAGGCCGAGGTAATAATCCAAGGTATAGACGTCTTCTTTCGGGTCCAAAAGATCAGCGGTATACGAAATTCCAACCTCTGCCACAGCACCCGCATCGCGAACTGCCTTAATGGCGGGGGTCATCTGTGAGACATCGTTCAGCGCATCAAAGATTCTAAAAATATCAACGCCTGTTTCCGCCGCCTGCTTCACAAAGGCATCTGTGACCTCGGTTGGGTATGGCGTATAGCCCACGGTGTTTCTTCCTCTGAGCAACATTTGGATGCAAACATTGGGCATGGCTGCTCTCAATTTGGACAGCCTCTCCCAAGGATCCTCGCCCAAAAACCTCAATGCCACGTCATAGGTTGCTCCACCCCACGCCTCAACGCTTAGAAGTTCTGGCAATTTATGGGCGACATAAGGTGCGGCGTTTACCAAATCCACAGTTCTTACCCTGGTTGCTAGGAGTGATTGGTGGGCGTCTCTAAATGTTGTGTCGGTAATCGCCAAAGCAGTCTGTGCTCGAAGATCTTTTGCAAATTGCTCTGGACCAACTTTCAGCAGATGGTCTCTAGACCCCTTGGGCAAGCTTGTCTCTGCTAATTCTGGAAGCTTGCTTACCGGGCTGGCGATATTTGGCCTTTCGCCATTTGGTTTGTTAACGGTCACGCCTGCCAACCACTGCAAAATCTTGGAGCCACGGTCACGACTTGGTTTCGCGTCAAACAGCTCAGGCCTGGTGTCAATGAAGTGAGTGTTCAAATCTCCTGCGATAAATGAAGGATCATTCATAATCGACTGCAAGAAATAGACATTGGTGGCAACGCCACGGATTCTAAACTCAGCGAGCGCTCGCTGAGAGCGAGTCACAGCCTGGGTAAAATCCCTACCCCTGGCAATTAGCTTCACAAGCATTGAATCAAAGTGTGGAGAGATTTCAGCTCCGGTGGTTACGGTTCCACCGTCCAACCTGATGCCAGCTCCGCCAGGAGAACGATAGGTCGTGATTTTGCCTGTGTCCGGGCGGAAATTACTTGAGGGGTCCTCTGTAGTTATTCGGCACTGAATGGCAAAGCCACTGGGCTTGATGTCTTTCTGATTAAGGCCCAAGTCTTTTAATGACTCCCCAGCGGCAATTCTTAACTGAGATTGCACCAGATCAACATTTGTGACCTCTTCGGTGATTGTGTGCTCCACCTGAATTCGTGGATTCATCTCAATAAACACGTGCTGGCCGGTGTTCGGCCCGTCGGTTTCGATTAGGAACTCAACGGTCCCCGCGTTTTCATAACCAATCTCAGTTGCGAAATTGATGGCGTCAACAAATAGTTGTTGTCTCAGCTCGTCATCCAAATTTGGTGCGGGGGCAATTTCCACGACCTTTTGGTTTCTTCTCTGAATTGAGCAATCGCGTTCGTGAAGGTGTATTACCCCACCCTGTGAGTCAGCAAGTATTTGCACCTCAATGTGTCTAGGTCTGATTACTGCCTGCTCCAAAAACACTCTGGCATCGCCAAAGGCGCTCTCAGCCTCCCGCATGGATTGTTCAAGTGCCTGCTCTAGCTCATGCTCTTGGTCAACCCTGCGCATGCCACGGCCACCACCGCCTGCAACTGCTTTCACAAATAGTGGAAAACTAATGTCGGAAGCTTGAGCTAGGAGTTTTTTAACATCCGAGCTACTCTCTGTGGATTTCAAAACCGGAACGTTGGCTCGAATGGCAGCCTGCTTTGCGTTTACCTTGTCACCGGCTAGCTCCAAAATCTCCGATTTTGGTCCAACAAAGCGGATTCCATTAGCGGCTGCCTTCTCGGCTAGCTCTGGGTTCTCACTCAGAAACCCATAGCCTGGATAAATCGCATCTGCACCAGACTCCTTTGCGACCCGAATGATCTCGTCAACATCCAAATAAGCCTTTACGGGCGAGCCGTCTGAAAAAATTTCGTATGCCTCATCGGCTTTTAGTCGATGCACCGAATAGCGATCCTCATAAGGAAACACCGCAACCGTCTTTGCGCCAACCTCATAGGCTGCTCGGAACGCGCGAACGGCTATTTCGCCGCGGTTTGCCACCAAAATCTTTTGAAACATCAACCCTCACAGTTTTGTCGGTCACCGATTAAGACTAAAAAAAGGGTAGCCTATTCCGCGTGCAAGTTCTCAGCGTTAGCTCCCTCAAAGGTGGCGTGGGAAAAACCACCATTGCCCTTGGAATAGCTTCTGCTGCTCTTGATCGAGGCATAAACACCTTGTTTGTAGACCTTGACCCCCAATGTGATGCTACAACCGGTCTGGCTGCCGTCAATGACTATTCCGAGTCTTGCGCTGATGTTTTGTCCTCCCCGAGACCAAATATTGTTAGAAAATCAATTGTCGAAGCAAAATGGCAACGCCAACATCCAAGCAAAATTCACGTCATGGTTGGCTCCACGCGATCACTAATGGTGGATAACCCGCAACCAACCCTTGGCGAACTGTGGCGGTTGGAACAGGCGCTCAGTGTGGTGGAGGATGAATATGACCTGGTTGTGATTGACACTCCCCCGTCCTTGAACGCCCTAACTAGAACAGCCTGGATTGCATCCGATCGGGTACTGGTTGTCAGTGAGCCAAGTTTTTTCAGTGTCGTGGCTGCGGATAGAGCCAGTAAAGCAATCGATGAAATTTCAACCAAGCTTTCACCCAGGCTGGCTCTTCACGGGGTGGTGGTGAATCGTTTGCGAGAAAGTTCGGATGAACACAACTATCGTCTTTCAGAACTGAGAGAGATGTTTGGCGAGAAACTAATTCACCCGCACTTCGCCGAGAGATCCACTTTGCAGCAAGCGACCGGTGCCGCCACACCTATCCACTCTTGGCCAAGCGAGGCAGGGGCGGATTTAGCGCGAGCTTTTGATTCAATTCTCTCGGGGGTGCTTTCGGATATGAAATCAACCTCTCAGGTGAAGAGAGCCAGAACGGGAAGCTCCATAGAAAGGGCTATCCGTGGTGTTGCCAAGGAAACTTTCAGTGGTTTGGAATTGGAAGAAGAGCCAAAGGCAAAAAAGTCCAGCAGAAAATCTAGGGGTAGAAGAGCTCGAAGCTAGGCGCTTTTCTTTGCTCGCTTGGCAGCCAGCTCATCAACGCTGGTTAGCTCATCTGGGCCCAATTCAGTCAAAGAAGTCTCAACCTCTCGCCAGACACTGCCCACGGCTATGCCAAACACTCCCTGACCTTGGTCAAGTAAATCAATCACTTCATCCTGGGATGTGCAGAGATAAACGCTCGCACCGTCACTCATGAGAGTGATTTTGGCCAAGTCTTCAACACCAGTCTGACGCAAGCGCTCAACCGCATTTCTAATCTGCTGAAGTGATACTCCTGTGTCCAATAGCCTCTTTACAAGCTTTAGAACCAAGATGTCGCGGAATGAATAAAGTCTTTGGGAACCTGAGCCTTGGGCGTTTTGAACGGTTGGCTGGACCAATCCCGTTCTAGCCCAGTAATCCAACTGACGATAGGAGATGCCCGCAGCGGCAGCCGCATTTGCACCTCGGTAGCCAGAATTTGAATCCTCTACCGGAAGACCGTCAGTGAATAGCATGTCATCACTCAAGGGTTCCTCCTTTTCTCCAAGCTTCAATTATGCACCCCTCAACAACAACTTGAAGGTTAAGCTCGGCCGGCGTGTCGAACTAGCGATCTAGCTTGCTAATTTCGCCATCAAGAAGTTGTGAGCGGATAGTTGCAAACCTGTTTTCAATCTCTCTTGCGTAATAGGAGGCTTTGGCCGCACTCTCCGGAGTTCTTTTCTGCACAACTGGTTCAATCACTCCACTGATAATTCCAATTTCTCTATCGGCACTAGCCTTAATTCCCTTGAGATGTCTTGGTGAGATTCCGAATTGTGCAAGACCAGCAATTGAAACTGCAATTTCGAGCTGCTGAGAAGTGTGAGGTTCTTGGCCAATCAGTCCGACCTCTTGAGCTTCTTTCAAGCCCTGTTCGGAAATGCCTGATTCCTCAACCAGCTTCATGGTTGAAAACTTAAGATTTTTTCTGAGTTTGTTGGCTGTTGGAGCGTTTACGGGCAGGACTGGGTTTTTGCCACCATCCAAATCCTCAAAATACTGTCTGATTACTTTTAGTGGAAGATACTGATCTCGTTGCAGCTGGAGAGCAACCTTGAGTCTTTCAATTTGGGAATCAGAAAACTTCCGATAGCCAGCTTCGGTTCTTTGCGGGGTTACCAATCCTTGGTCTTCTAAAAATCTCAGTTTTGATGGGGTCAGATCCGGAAATTCCGTTTTCAAAATTGCAAGCACTTCTCCAATGTTGCAAAGTTTGCTTTGACGGTGCTGATGGATAGCTCTGACTGGTTCGCTCACTCGCTAACTCTCCTACCCATTCACCGCTGAATAAAAAATCATTTTGAATTTGCCAACCTGCACTTCAGCGCCATTTGTTAGAGGTGCGTGGTCAACTCTCTCGCCAAGCATATAGGTACCGTTCAGGCTTCCCAAATCTTTTATTTCAAACCCGTTGGCTGTTCGCATAAATTCTGCGTGTTTTCTGGAAACAGTTACATCATCTAGAAAGATATCTGCGTTGGGGTGACGTCC
>CAJXMQ010000031.1 GCA_913056225.1 uncultured Micrococcales bacterium
GCTGTTCGCATAAATTCTGCGTGTTTTCTGGAAACAGTTACATCATCTAGAAAGATATCTGCGTTGGGGTGACGTCCAGCAATGGTTGAATCAGCATCTAGAAGAAATCTTGCCCCTCTATTTGGGCCTCGGGTCACAATCAATAGCGCATTTCCCTCGGGAAGAGACTCAATTGCATTTTTTTCTTCAGGGCTGATCTCAGAGTTCTCCGAGACTAGGTCGTCTGCGAACCTGGCCGTTTCTTCTGGATTGAACTCTTTACTCATCTGTTTTCCCCTCAGGAAAAACATTAGCTGATTCAGGTTTCGATGATGTAACTAAATCAAAAACTTGCCTCACATAAACAATGCCCGCCCACCAGTAGAGGCCTATTCCCCAGAAGGCGAAGGCCCAAGCAATTGGCAGGATTATGTGGTCAAAACCAGGGATGATGTCAGCCAACAACAACAACGGGAAAGCATACAAAAGCGCAAATGTGCCGGCCTTGCCCAGCCAGTGAACAGGAAGTGGTCCATACCCGTGGGTTGCTAAGACAGGATAGGTGGTGGCCAGCACAACGTCTCTTCCGATAACTACCACCGCAAGCCAAACTGGGATGTTTCCATTCACCGCAAGACCAAGCAATGTTGCAAAAATGTAGAGCCTGTCAGCGGCCGGGTCAAGCATTGCCCCGAGCTTTGTTTCCTGATTTAGCTTCCTAGCTAAATATCCGTCAAACCAATCGCTGGCCGATGCAAAAACCAATACCAACAGTGCGGCCAGATTGTATTCCTGCAGTAGGAGAATCAAAAAAACGGGAACAAGCAACAACCTCATAATGCTCAGGGCATTGGGCACTGTCAGCTCACTTCTAATTTGCACACCTAGAGTCTATTGAGGGAATCAAGACTGCGAGGATTTTTTCATCTTCGCCTCGATTGTGATGAAGGCGACCACAAGAAAAATCCCAGCGCTTGCAAACAGAGCGTAGTGAAAATCAACAAACTCCTCGGAAAGCTCAGGAAACAGTGCGGGAAGTGTTCCAAGCATCAGTCCCGCCATCAACAAATAGGTCGGTGCTGGGAAACGGATCAAAAACCATCTGACAACGAACACCACGGTCACCAAACCAATAAGTGCCCCACCCACAAAGCTCAACAGATAACCGATATCCAAATCATTTAAGGCTCTAATGGTGGGCTCATAAGCCCCAAGCAACAGAAGCAAAAATGAACCGCTTACGCCTGGCAACACCAAAGCGCTTATTGCGATTGCCGCAGCCACCGGGGTTATCACCTGAAGTTCCCAAGCGAATAGCTCTCCACTGAGAAATAATCCAGCGAGTAACCCCGGTGCAATCCACAGAACCCTGAGCGCACTGACTTTGCCTGCAAGTCGCAGGGGGTAATAAACACTTGCTAAAACTAGGCCGCCAAAAAAACTAAGCGTCACACCCCTGAAGTTTTCCAAAAGCGGCTCAATCAGTCTGGCCATTAGCACCAGACCTATTGCCATGCCGACTGCTATGAGGCCCAGCTTCAACCAATCAACGTTTAGGTCAGCTTTTTGGATCCTAGATTTGAAACCTAACAACCTGATAATTCGTAGAAAGAAATTAGAGATTGAGTCGATAAGGAATTTGTAAATGCCCACAATCAGGGCAACCGTTCCCCCACTGATGCCGGGAATAGCCTCTGCGGTTCCAATCAGAAACCCGCGCACAACCATCAAGAAATTGCTCATCGCACCCCGTTCAAGCGAAATTCTATTGCATTGGAATATTTATACCCCTGGGGGTATTGTTAAGAGCATGAAAATGACAAAGTCAACCAAGAGAGTTTTGCTGTTCATGTCCTCCCCTTATGGTCGTTGGGGAAGAATCATTGTTGGTTCAGCAATGATTGTCAGCGCTGTGCTGACTGGCGGTATCGCACTAATAATGCTTCCCTTTGGAGCATTGATGATCTTCACCGGAACGATGAACCTGTGCCCAATGGGACCTATGTATCGTCAGCCACTAAAGGGTGAGAAAATCATCGAAAACATGCAGACCTACCAACTTAAGTAACTACCA
The DNA here is from genome assembly GCA_913056225.1 of uncultured Micrococcales bacterium. Lineage (GTDB taxonomy): Bacteria > Actinomycetota > Actinomycetes > Actinomycetales > Microbacteriaceae > CAJXVY01. The sequence goes on from CAJXMQ010000031.1 coordinate 2,054, forward strand.
GGGCATGGGTATGTCTCTGATTGGCGATGCATCAGAAGGAATCGCCTCCAGAGGTTGATTACCCGCCCTAATGCATAACCAACGTAGCTGAGTTGGGCTATCCGGTCTGCATCTCCAGGTTCGCATCACTCCTGTTGGAACGTGCACCACAGTTCCCGCTCGGACTTCCACCAGCTCGTCATCTAGTCCCATTTGGCCATGGCCTTCTAAAAAGACATAGACCTCTTCCAATTCGGAGTGGCTATGCCAGTAACCGGCTTCCTCGCCAGGTTCATAGGCTGTAGCGGTGAAGCCGATAATCTCTGTTTCTAACTCGTGATCAATTACCCGTCGGCCCTGTTTATTGGTCGCCTCAACAAAACCCCCGAAGTGATTTCTCCAGGTGTCCATAGGACCGATGTTCGTAATGCTGTATTTGCTCATCTGCAAAGAGTATCAAGGTGAATAAATGGTCGGGCTGGCGGGATTTGAACCCACGGCCCCTTGTCCCCCAGACAAGTGCGCTACCAAGCTGCGCCACAGCCCGAATGGGTTAAGTGTAGTCTCTTGAGGAATCAACGAAGGGTGCGAAATGGCAAACTCCAAATCAACATCGACCTCCGCGGCAACCGGTGGCGGTTTTTATTTCCTGGGCTTCTTGGGTGCCTTCATCTACTTCGTTTCAACCGCGGACAACTTTGGTGATGGGTTCCTTGGCTTTCTAAAAAGCCTGGTCTGGCCCGTTTTCTTGGTGTTCGAAGCTTTTCAAGCCTTTGGAAGCTAGTTCAGACTCTGAACTGATTCACGGATAGCCTCAGCAGAAGCGACCAGTTTTGCCTTTTCTGTGTCACTCAGGCGCAAGGGCTTAGTCTCTGCGGCACCAGAAGCATTCACCAGAGTTGGGACACTCAGGGCCACTCCGGTCACTCCTGAGTAGTCATCCAGCACAGAACTGACCGGAAGCACTAGGTTTTCGTCTTTCAATATAGCCTCAACAATTCTTATCGTGCTTAGACCAATGCCGTAATTGGTTGCACCTTTGCCGGCAATAACCCCGGCACCTGCGGTTTTTACCTGCTCGGCGATTTCATCCAAATCAGACAGACTCAGATTTTTACCCTGATGGCTATATTCCAAGATTGGAACATCTCCAATGCGAGCCTGGCTCCAAACTGGGAATTGACTGTCTCCGTGCTCTCCTAGAACCATTGCCTGAACACTCTCCACGCTCACCGAGAGCCTGTCAGCGAGCACCCACGCAAGTCTTGCCGTGTCTAAAACATTTCCCGAGGAGAAGACCTGCTTTGGGTTTAGGTTGTGTTTCACAACAGCCCTGGTGGCCAAAACATCACACGGGTTTGAAACAATCACGATGCGAGCATCTGGGGAGTGCTCTAAAAGAGTTGGAATCATGTCTACAACAATGGATTCGTTGATTGCTAATAGCTCCAGCCTGGTCTGTCCGGGCTTGCGCTTCGCTCCAGCAGTAATCACCACGACGTCACTGTTTGCAGTCTCTGAGATGTTGGCTGCCGAACTTATTCTGATTGACCCTGCATGCTGAGCTCCGTGTCCTAAATCCTGGGCCTCTGCCTCAGCTCTCTCCTGGTCTAGGTCAAACAACATCAAATCCGTCACTGATGACCTAATCAGCGCAGCATAGGCAATTGATGAGCCCACTGCTCCAGCTCCAATTACCGTTAGCTTTGTCAATCTAGCTCTTCTTTCTTCGCTCTCTCACCCGAACGCCGATTTCAATCGGGGATCCCATGAAGCCGTAAGCTTCACGTAGTTTCCTAGTTATGAATCGTCTGTATCCAGCCTCTAGGAAACCAGAACTAAACAAAACAAATTTGGGTGGCTTGGTAGCAGCTTGAGTTCCGAAAAGAATCCTTGGTTGCTTTCCTCCCCTGAGAGGATGGGGGTTCGCCTGTTGAACTTCCTGAATAAAGCCGTTGAACTTTCCAGTTGAAATTCTCTTTTCCCAACTATCCAATGCAAGCTCGATTGCGGGGACAAGTTTCTCTAGGTGTCTTCCTGTGAGGGCAGAAATGTTTACCCTCGGAGCCCATGCCACGTGCGCCAACTCGGTTTCAATTTCTTTTTCCATGTAGTAGCGGCGCTCATCATCAAGTGTGTCCCACTTATTGAATGCAATCACCAGGGCTCGGCCGCTATCCAGTGCAAGCTGAATTATTCGAATATCCGCTTCGCTGATCGGCTCGTTAGCATCAATCAGGACAACTGCCACCTCTGCTCGCTCGAGAGCTGCAGCAGTTCTCAAAGAAGCATAGAAATCAGCCCCGAACTGCCTGTGGGTCCGCCTGCGAATACCTGCGGTGTCGATAAACCTCCATGCTTTACCACCAATTTCGACCTGCTCATCAATTGGATCTCTGGTGGTTCCGGCGATATCGCTAACAACCGCTCTGTTGATGCCGGTTGCTTTATTCAGCAACGAGCTTTTGCCAACATTTGGTCTTCCAATCAGGGCGACTCTTCTTGCTGTGGTGTCAATTTCGTCAGCTACCTGAGATTCCTCAGGCAAGTTTCCGATCACTTCATCTAGCAGGTCGGCCACTCCCCTGCCGTGCAGCGCGCTTACTCCGTAGGGCTGACCAAGACCAAGTGACCACAAACTTGCAATCTCTGGCTCTAATCGCTCATCATCAACCTTGTTGGCAACTAAATAGACAGGCTTTCCCGACCTTCTGAGCATCTTCACAACCTGCTCATCGGTGGTTTGAGCGCCAACCATGGCATCCACCACAAACATCACCGCATCACTGAGCTCAACTGCGACCTCGGCCTGACCGGCGATAGAAGCCTCTAGGCCTTTTACGTCAACTTCCCAGCCGCCGGTGTCGACAAGCGTGTATTCCTTGTCATTCCACTCAGCTCGATAACTAACCCGATCTCTGGTGATCCCGGGCTCGTCTTTAACAACTGCCTCACGCCGTCCCAAGATCTTGTTCACCAATGCTGATTTACCAACATTGGGTCTTCCAACAATTGCAACCACGGGAGGAGGTGGCCTGAAACCAGTTTTCTCAAGCTCCTGATCAATCAGCTCGAGATCTTGCTCCTCCAGGTCAAACTCTGACAACTGTTGTTTATAAAACTCTTCCTCATCGAATTCATCCTCATCAACAACTTCTTCTGCCAATTCCATGACTCGATCAACCACTTCGTCAAAACTCATGCCTGTCGAATCAATCAACTCAACGCCAGGAGCGGGTTTCATAAAATCAACCGCAGTGGAATCTTTTTGGTCTCTCTGGCTCAAAGTCGATTCCAGCTCCTCAGGATCTATATCTGTTTCTTTGGACCTTCTCAGTAGTCTGGTTTTTTCATCAGCGGTGAGCAGAATCCGCAATTGGGCATCAGTTGCAATAACCGTTGTGACATCTCTTCCCTCAACAACAATCCCAGCTAACTTGCAAGCCTTGATTCTCCTTTGAGCATCCTTGACCATCCATTCACGCACTTCAGGGTTTGTTGAGAAATTGCTGACTGAGGCAGTGACTTCAGGGCTTCTAATTTCCTCTGTTACATCCGATTCACCAAGTCTGACCCAGTAGTTTTCTGGTTCATCGCTAATTTGATAATCAAAATTGCGCAGTAGGTCCTCGGTTGCTAGTTCTGGGTTTCTGAGGGCAAACAGAGTCAGCGCTCGGTATCCCGCTCCAGTGTCAAGATATCCATAGCTAAGGCTCGATGCGACCTCTTTGCTGACAGAGGATTTACCACTACCGGCAGGTCCATCAATGCCAATCACAAATTCACTCACGCGAGCCTCCAGCCCAATTCAACCAGCTCGCTGGCGAGCTTCTCATAGCTCTCCGGTAAAACATCCAACTCAGCCAAGCCTATCTGGGCACCCGGCGAGTGTTCCAATCTCAGGTCTTCGATGTTGACGCCAATGCTTCCTATTTCCTGCAGCAGCCTGGCAAGCTCACCCGCTTGGTCATCAACCATCACCACCACGGTTTGATATCCACGGTTTTTACCACCGTGTTTGCCCGGAATGCGGGCTGCTCCATCGTTACCGTTGGTTAGCAACTGATAAACCCCGCGCAAGCCTCCGCCATTTGCAAGAGATTCAATCTGTTCAGCCGCATCATTCATACGATCGGCAATTGACCTCATTAGTGGAGCCAGCGAATAAGCATTCTTTGACAAAATCTGAGTCCACAACTCAGGGTCGCTATTGGCAATTCGAGTCATGTCTCTCAGTCCCTGGCCTGAGAGGGAAATATCTTGAGAATCCTGATCCAGTAACTCTGCTGCCAAAATACTGCTGAGAAGCTGGGGCAGGTGACTGGTGAGAGCCACGGCTCGGTCGTGCTGCTCATAACTCATCTCTACAGGCGTTGCACCGGTGAGCCTGATGAGTGTGCGAAGTTTATACAAAGCCTCATTGTTTTCCTGGTCTGAACAAATTATCCAGGGGCGAGCAAAAAACAAATCAGCCTGAGCGGCAATGGCTCCACCACGCTCTCGACCAGCCATTGGGTGACTACCTATGTAACGAGAGGTTTCTGACGTAATTTTTTGCAAATCAGAAAGCACTGAGCTTTTTACACTTGCAACATCGGTGACTATAGCTTCCGGGTGCTTTTGCAGTTCCTCGGCGACCTGTGCCGGTGTCTTATCAGGTGGCAGGCAGACAATTACTAATTCTGGCTGGTTCTGAATTGCCTCACTGCCAGCGCCATATTCAATTGCTAAACGAAGGTTTGTCTCGGAGTTGTCTTCCAGCCAGACTTCAACACCTTTTCTTTTGAGCGCGAGTCCGATAGAGGTGCCAATTAATCCAGCACCAACTATTTTGACGCTATTGAGCTCACTCACTGTGCGAGATCCAGCCTCAGTGCCTCGGCTCCACGCAGGTAAATGTGCTTTATTTCACTTCTTGGGGTGTCAATATCGCAAGTCATCATCAAGCGAATCACTCTCGGCATGGAACCAGTCACGTCCATTTCGATGCCACACATCAACGGCACATCACCTAGTCCCAACTCTCTTGCTGCCAAAGCCGGAAATTCACTATGGATATCCTGGGTGGCTGAGAAGTAGATAGACACCAACTGAGAGGAATCGATGTTGTTGTCGTGCATCACCTTGGTTATCAATTCTGCAGTTCGGCGGAGCAGGTGATCCCGCTCGTCTCGCTCTAGTTGGGTTGCCCCTCTGATTGCCCTGTATGCCATGTCTAACCCTCTTTATTAGTCGCCGCTATCAATGCGCTGACCTCCAGCTTACCCAGCTCTCTGGCATCGCCAGGTCGGAGAGTTCCAAGTTTAATGGGGCCAAACTGTTGCCTGATCAGATCTTTTACGGGATGACCCACACTTTCAAGCATCCTTCTCACAATCCTGTTTTTCCCAGAATGCAGAGTGATTTCAACCAGCGACATTTGACTGCCGCTGTCCAATACCTTTGCCTTATCGGCCTTGATCAAACCGTCCTCTAATTCAACGCCGGACAACAGCTTGCTAATTGTGGATTGCTGCACAGTCCCGGTTACTCGTGCAACATAGACCTTGGGAACTTCAAAACTTGGATGGGTTAGTTGATTGGCTATTTCCCCGTCATTGGTCATCAACAAAAGTCCACTGGTGTCAGCGTCCAAACGTCCTACATTGAATACACGCTCATACTGGTTGAAATAATGGCTCAGGTCTTGACGGCCCTCGTCATCGCTCATGGTGGAAATTACACCCAAAGGTTTATTGAAAGCGAGATAAAGCTTGTCGGTATCAACCTGAATTGGGCGGCCCCGAACCTCTAGTTTGTCCTTGCTTGGATCAATCCGGCTGCCTAGCTCGGTCACAACCTTGCCGTTTACTTTCACCAAACCTTTGATTATCAATTCTTCACTAGCTCGTCTGGAGGCAACGCCAGCATGAGCCATGGCCTTTTGCAACCTCATCTCAGTCATTGATTGACTCCGCATCCGGAAGCATCGGAGAGATCTTTGGAAGTTCCGAAAGTGAGTTGATGGCCAGTAGCTCCATCGCATAGTTGGTGGTTTCAAACAATATTGCTCCAGTGTCAGGATCTGTATCACGATGTTCAATCAAACCCCTTGATTGCAAGGTCTTGATAGCGCTGTCAACGCTAACACCTCTGATTTGAGAAATCTGACCCCTAGAAATTGGTTGCTTATAGGCAATAATTGCCAAGGTTTCCAATGCAGCTTGGGAGAGCTTTGACGGCCCCTCGCTAGATAAAAGTTTTTGCAAACCCCAGTCGTGTCGTTGATTCACGTAAACCCGCCAACCGCCGCCGACTTCTCTGATTTCATAGCCGCGACCATTTCCGTTGTCGTGGTGGGCTAGCTCCTCAATCAGATTCTCTATCTCCTGTTGAACACTTGCGATTGGTGCCTGCACAGCACCCGCAATGGTTACAGTGGCCAGTGGCGTTTCAGCAGCAATCAGAATCGCTTCAATTGCTGAGCGAAGCTGAGGATCACTCATAATCTTCTCCAATTTGGTTCTCAAGGGAAGGTATTTCCAACAGCTCGATAACCATTGACTCTCCAGGTGATTGGGTAATTTTCACAGACGCCTGCCTGTAAAGCTCCAACACCGCTAAAAAGCTCGCGACAATCACAGCTTTGGGTTGGTCAATTACTAGCTCAAGGAAATTCTTAGGCCCACTTCTGAGCCTAAGCGCGATCTTTTCCGCCTGCTCTTTCACACTTACCTTGTCGCCGTGCAGATGGTCGACCGCCGGTGCTGGGTCAACACTGAGAAGGCTTTCGGCAAGTGTTGCCAGATGATAGACGTCAGTGTTGAAGGCAAGAGGTGGCTTGATGTCTTTGTATTTCTGTTCAAGACTTGCCATCCTTTGATACCTGGTTGATTCATCAAATAATCTGGTCTGCAACCAGGAGGATGCCTCTTTGAATGCTTTGTATTGCAATAGCCTCGCAAACAGCAAATCCCTGGCTTGCAGTGCCTCAACATCCTCGGAGTCAACCAATTCTCCGCGAGGTAACAGGCTGGCCAGTTTGTAATCTATAAGAGTTGCAGCCACCACTAGAAACTCGCTTGCGCTGTCCAATCCCTTTTGTTTCTCCACGGTTTTCACAAATACTAAAAACTCATCTGTCACCTTAGACAAAGCAATCTCGGTTACGTCTAGTTCATGCTTTGAAATCAATTGCAAGAGCAGGTCGAATGGACCCTCGAAATTATCTAGCTGAAGTTGAAATTCGCCAGGTTGATCAAGCTGCAAAGCCACGAGCCACCATCTCCCGCGCAACCCTGCGATAGCTCTCGGCAGCGGTTGAAGTTGGAGCGTATGAGGTGATCGGTTTCTTGGCTACCGTCGCATCCGGAAACTTCACAGTGCGAGAAATTGCTGTGTCAAAAACCTGTCCCTCAAAAGCTTCCTGCAGTCTTTCCAAAACCTCTTTTGAGTGAAGGGTTCTTGGGTCATACATGGTTGGCAATATGCCATCTGTTTGCAAGGCAGGGTTCAGTCTTGAGCGCACCTTGTCGATTGTTTGAATCAAAAGGGCAACCCCCCTTAGGGCGAAATACTCGGTAGCCATTGGAATCATCACACCATGAGCAGCAACTAGAGCATTAACCGTAAGAAGACCAAGGGAGGGCTGGCAGTCAATCAAAATCAGGTCATAGTCGTCCAAAACTGGCTTGACTAGGTTCGCCAGGATTGATTCACGACTCATCTCACCAACCAGATGCACCTCTGCTGCACTCAAATCAATGTTTGCAGGAACCACATCCATGTTCGGGTTGTCGGTGTTTTGAATGGCATCTTTGATAGCCAGCTTGCTATCCATCATCAGGTCATAAATCGTGGTCGCATCATTTGCGTTCACACCCGTAGCGGCACTTAGCGCACCCTGTGGGTCAAAATCGATAAGCAATACTTTTCGGCCATAATCTGCAAGGGCAGCGGCAATATTAATGGTTGTGGTGGTTTTCCCAACACCGCCTTTTTGGTTGCACATCGCGACCACTCGAGCGGGTCCGTGAGATGACAATTCCTCCGGAACCGGGAACTCTTTAGACGAAATATTTACCACTCAAACCTCCACTCCAAAGCCTACCCCCGAGAACGAGGATGGGACTCCATATAAGCCTG
>CAJXMQ010000032.1 GCA_913056225.1 uncultured Micrococcales bacterium
TGCCTGGCAGGCAGGTCTCTGTGCATAGTCACACTCCTCTCAAACCATTGAAGTTCTGGCTCTAGAGTAAGCAGATTAAGATTTATTTTGGTAAAGAAACGCCAAATTAGAAGTTACTGATTTCCCTCATCAATTGGCCCGAAGCGCAAGATGTGGAAACGATCGGTGAAAATTGGAGCCAACTTCACCTTATCCCCGGGCTGGGGTGCGTGATAGAAATTGCCATTTCCAGCATAGATTCCATTATGTGAGTAGTCGTTGAATACAACGATGTCTCCAGGAACCGCTTCTTCCAGAGAAATCTTTTCAGCGAATGGCAGTCTTGATTGCTGGTAAACACTGTGCGGCATTTCAATTCCAAATTGAGCGTAAACAAACATCACGTAGCCAGAGCAGTCGATGGCCGCCGGAGTTTGACCACCAAGCAGGTAGGGAGTTCCGACCAATTCGGCTGCAGCTTTCATGACGTTGGCGCTGTTGAGTGTTTCAAATCTTGGTGATGCTAGGTAGTCGGTGTAAAGAGGTCCTGAATACCTGTAGTTACTTGTGCTGGTTAGTTCACTAACTGAATCCTCAGTTGCACTAAACGATCCCCTCGAATAACTTGCAGCAGTCTCTGCTTGAACCGTCAGTGACTGAGAATCGTTGTCTGCTTGCTCGGCGTTAGCCAATCCAGTTCTCGCGGTGTAGGCAGGGTTGTAACCAAAGGAGGGAAGAGCAAAGGTTGCCATCAGACCAGTCGCTGCAGCCATCGTGACTGCTCTGGTCAGCGGTTTTAGCTCTCGGTTTTTCTTTCGAGCCGCTTCCCGCGCTTGTCTGCGGGTAGTGTGCTTGGACAAATGAAACCTTCCAACAATTAGATTGAAGTCTAAACGTTATCTTCTCAAGTCTAAACCCTAGAGGTTAGAAATATATGCCTGGAGATATCGAATTCAACTATCAAACCTTCATCCTTTAGTTGAGAGATTATGAACTTGTGTGTTCCCTGATCTTCCAAAACAACCTTTGAACCAGGAACCAGAGAGAGCTCCTGCAGTTGCTGCAATAACTCTTTGTCAACCTGCAGTGGCTCACCGATTTGGCTCAGTATGTATTCACCATCTGGCAATTCACTTGCTGGTCTACCCAACACAACTTCCTCTGCTTGCAAGCCAATCTCGCGAAGTCCCGGGATTGAAAGTCCATATGGTGAGGAATCAATTGTGGAGACAAGACCTGCGATCTTGCGCTCAACCTCTTCACTCATGACATGCTCCCAGCGACAAGCCTCATCGTGGGCATCCTGCCAATCAAGTCCTATGACATCTACCAGCAATCTCTCTGCCAATCGATGCTTTCTCATCACGCTAATTGCTCGCTCTCGACCAAACTCGGTCAGCACCAGGGTTTTATCGTCTGAAAGAATCACCAGCCCATCTCTTTCCATCCGAGCCACGGTTTGAGAGACAGTTGGTCCGCTCTGCCCAAGGCGCTCACCAATTCGGGCGCGCATAGCTAGCAGACCCTCCTCCTCCAGCTCAATGATGGATTTGAGGTACATTTCAGTGGTGTCGATTAGCTCACTCACACATCAACAATAGTTGGAAGAACTAGACTTTGCGCATGGCTGAAATATCCATTCCAGAAAATCTAAAACCCGCTGACGGCCGATTCGGTGCAGGACCTGCGAAACTTCGCCAGGCCCAGATTGAGCAACTGTATAAAACAGGTAGCAAAATCATGGGAACCAGCCATCGTCAAGCTCCCGTAAAAAACACCGTGAAGCGAGTTCAGGATGGACTTTCTGAACTGTTCCGACTGCCCGCTGGCTATGAGATCATGCTCGGTAACGGTGGTTCAACAGCTTTTTGGGATGCAGCCGCGTTCTCACTGGCTGAGACCAGGGCGCAGGCTCTGGTGCATGGAGAGTTTGGCTCAAAGTTTGCTAAAGCTTTAGAAACCCCGTGGCTTGAAAAACCGAGTGTCATAAACGCAGATCCTGGCAGCAGGGGTGAGTTTGAACCCTCTGATGACTTTGATTTATATGTATACCCACACAACGAAACCTCAACCGGTGTGATTACCGATGTTCACAGAGTTGGTTCGGGGCTAATGCTGACTGATGCAACCAGTGCTGCCGGTGGGGTGGATTTTGACATCACCCAAACAGACGCTTATTACTTTGCCGCTCAGAAAAACCTGGGAAGTGATGGAGGCATTTGGTTTGCCGCAGTTTCCCCTGCAGCTATTGAGAGAATCGAAAAACTAGCCCCCACCCGCTACATACCCGCATTTTTGGATCTGAAAACGGCCCTTGATAACTCAAGGCTGAATCAAACTCTGAATACACCAGCGGTTGCCACTCTGTTTTTGCTCGCAGAGCAGCTTGACTGGATGAACCAGCAGGGTGGTTTGGCTTGGGCCTCGGCAAGAACTAAAGAATCTTCGGATCTTTTGTATCAGTGGGCAATGAACAACGAATTGACTTCGCCCTTTGTTTCAAACCCAGATCACCGCTCCCAAGTAGTGGTAACAATTGACTTTGATGACTCTGTTGATGCATCCGCAATTGCCAAGGTGATGCGTGCGAATGGAATTGTCGACATTGAGCCTTATAGAAAGCTTGGAAGAAACCAGCTAAGGGTTGCCACGTTTGTGAATACTGAGCCAGCTGATGTGCAGGCGTTGATTAGTTGCTTGGATTATGTGATGGAGCGTATCTGATGGCCAGGCTGTTTGTTCCGATTTCAAAACGCAAACCAGATCCAGAACCTGTCAAGACAAACCCGCAGGGGATATTGCTACTCGGCACCGCTGTCTGGGTTGTCGTCCTTATTTTGCTTCTCAGTTTTTTTGACTCGATTAGTTCTCGTGGTTTTGGCTGGTGGCTTTACACCTCGTTTGTTGGCATTGGGCTTGGAATCTTTGGCTTTTTCTACGTCCGCGCTCGCAAGCTCTAAATCTGGAACATCGATGTCCACTGGCTCATCCATTTGATTCTCATCAACATCCAACCAAGTGTCCTCGGGTTCAACTTTGGACTCATCATCCGTCTCGGTTTTAGACATTGACTCACGCTGCTCTTTTCGAGCCTTGCGATATTCAGCAAGTCTTTCAGCCCAGGGAACCCAAGGTGGAGAAACCAGCGAGTCATCGCCTGCCAGCAGGTTTATCTCACTGACAGTTGGTTGGGATCTCACGGTTGGCTTTGAAAGCGTTACCTGCCAATGCCAATCGGTGTAACCAGGGAGCAGGCAACTGAATTGAAGCTCAACACCTTTTGGTATTTCCTCGGTTGATAAATGCTCGCCATAGCTTCCTGGCTCCAGTGCCTCTTTGAGGGCTTTCTCAGCTACTCCAATATCAGTCAACGTCTAGCTCATCCGCAACTCTGCGAAGCAGGATCGCAACTTTCTTACCGTGATTTTGCTCTGGGTACTTTCCTCGTTTGAAATCACTTCCCAGTTCATCCAGAAAGCCGATGATGTCCTCGACAATCACCGCCATGTCTTCAGCGGGCTTTCGATTGGTGGAACTGACCTTTGGGACTTCTAAAATCCGAACACTGAGGGCCTGAACTCCTCGTCTACCGTCAACAATTGAAAACTCAACCCTGGAGCCGGGGCGGATTGAACTAACACCATCTGGCAGTGCGCTGGCGTGTAAGAAAACCTCATTGCCCTCATCGCTAGCGATGAAGCCAAATCCCTTTTCGTCATCAAAAAACTTAACTCGACCTGTTGGCATATTTTCTCTTTCTTGAGTCGCCGTTTAGTTTAACCTGCCAACGGGTTTCATTTCAGGAAGTATTCTTTAACGATGGCTAAAAATAACTCCCGCAGAATTGAAAACTTTCTGGCCTTTGGCGCAATAGGCGTCACTGCCGTTTCACTACTGGCGATGATTACAACTCTAGCCATGGAGCTCGGGGGCGCTAATGAAAGGCCTGCGGTCCTTGCGCAGCTGCCACTTATCGGTCTGCCTGTCGGTTTCATGATGATCATGGCAATGATTGTGGTCAGCTTCATTCGCAGAGCAAAAGAAAACCGTGACTGAGCAGCTCGTCCTAGCAACGCTGCTGCAACAGAAAAGTGATTCCGAACTAGCCGAACTGATTCGTCAACGCAAAATTAATCTGCAGAGGATCAAAGACTTCTTTGATTTGGCAAAACAGTTGCTGAATAAGAAAAAACTAGATCCTGTAATTCAGTCACTTTCTCGAACTGAGTTATCGGCAATTTCCCAAAAAACCAATCCTGGCTTGATTGAAAAACTCCTGCTGGGTGCAGAGGGAGAGCTGTTCGAATCGGTAGAGGCGGTTTTTGAAAATCTTGAAATTCCCGCTGAGATAAAAATCCCCACTACTAGTCCAAGCGATGTCGACAGAGCCGCAATAAATGCCCACTACACACTGCTTGCGGTGACAGAAATTCTGGTTCAGGTCGATAGCCACCCGATCAAGGCAACCGCCCGCGGAGTAGCCGTAAGCGATGCCAAGTGGATTGCAAAGACTTTGGGCTGGGACATCAAAGACATCATCAATGCTTTTGATCTTTCTGCCGAAGCTTCACTAATTGCACCCAGTGATGGCAGATGGCAGCTAACTGAGTCCAGTGAACGCTGGCAGCACCTGGATGCAAACAAGAAACTACTTTGGTTTTTAGAAACAATTTCAGCAATTGAGGACAACCTGGAAATAGACGTCTCTCCCGGGGAGTCAATCGCGGCCAGTGCAAAAAACCAATATCCCCTATTCAAAGCCGAGCACCCCTTGGTGAAGTATGCAGATTTATTGGCTTTGGCAGTGGATGGTTACGCTACAGAGTTATTGCAAACACTCAACAAAAAAGGCGCTCAGGCTTGCGCGAAACAAATTTCCTCGCATCTTCCAAAGCCTGTCAACCAACTAATCGTCCAGGCAGATCTGACCATGATTGCCCCGGGTCCAATTGATTATCCAACCGATCGTCAGATAAGACTCTTTGCAGAACCAGAAAACGTTTCACTAGCGAGTAATTTCAGGCTAACCACCAACAGTGTTGTTCACGGCATGGAATGTGGTCTTAGCGAAAAAGACATTCGTAACACTTTGAAAAAACTCGCAACCACGTCAATTCCGCAGCCAGTTGAATATTTACTAAAAGATGCAGCCGAGAAGTTTGGATCGCTGACCATCACCAGCTCCGCCAAGGGATCAATCATTGAGGCAAGAGACTCGGTGATGCTGGCTCAAATAAAAAACCAGTCGGAACTCAGGGCTTTTCACTTCGTGCCGATAACCAAAAACCAGATGCTCAGTAAGCATGACAGCGACCTGCTGTATTTCAACATCCGCAGCTGCGGCTATCCAATCATTCGTGTTGATGAGCAATCCAAGGTCATCTCTCCCCAAAAAACCCCAATCAAAACCGTCGAGCCAACCGATGACGTTCAGGCTCAGATTGCTCTTTTGAGATCCAGTACCCCGGATGATTTCACCGAAGAGGAAATGGGCATTAGTCGCCAACTGGAGCTGTCGCTGAAGAATAAAGTGGCGGTGACCGTTGTTGTTACTACCAGAGACGGCAGTGAAGTTACTTTCGAATTGCTTCCAACGTCAATCTCTGCGGGTCGCTTGCGCGGCAAAGACCTGCAAGCTGAAACCGAGCGAACACTGCCTGTTTCAAAAATCGTCTCGGTAAGGATGGGAGAGCCTCAGTGAGTGGTCCGCTAATCGTGCAAAGCGATAAAACTGCACTTTTGGAAATCGATCACCCACAAGCAAAAGATGCAAGACATGACCTGTCCATCTTTGCTGAGCTGGAGCGTGCACCCGAACACATCCACACCTACCGCATTTCCAAGCTTGGATTATGGAATGCCCGAGCTGCGGGTCATGATGAAAAATTTGTAATTGATGTTTTGGAAAAATACTCCAAATTCCCAATCCCTCCAGCTGTTACCAAGGACATCGGCGACCTAATGAGTCGCTACGGCAAACTCAGAATAGAGCGCGACGATCAGGGAAGACTTTTGTTGCTGAGTGATGAAAAGCCGATTTTGGCTGAGATCGGCAGGCAGAAAAAGGTCAGAGAGCTAATCACTGAACCCATTGTGGGTGGCTTCGTTTTAGCCGAATGGGCTAGAGGGGCTGTCAAGCAGGAGCTACTAAAAATTGGTTGGCCGGCTGAGGATCTGGCGGGGTATGCCAAAGGCGAGCCGATGGCTATCACCCTGGACACCCAAGATTGGTCACTCAGGGACTACCAGCAGCAAGCTGTTGACAGATTCCAATCCCTGGGAAGTGGTGTCGTGGTGTTGCCCTGTGGAGCTGGCAAAACACTTGTTGGTGCGGCTGCCATGGCCGAGGTAAAGACCAACACCCTGATATTGGTTACCAACTCAGTTTCTGCAAGGCAGTGGAAACAAGAGTTGATCAACAGAACCACTTTGACAGAGGACCAAATAGCGGAATACTCAGGCTCATCCAAAGACCTAGCCGAGGTCACCATCGCCACCTATCAGATTCTCACCACCAGAAGAGGCGGTGAGTATAAACACCTAGAGCTACTAAACGCTCGCGACTGGGGATTGATTATTTATGACGAGGTGCATTTATTACCCGCACCTATTTTCAAAATGACAGCCGAACTGCAGGCCAAGCAACGTCTTGGTCTCACCGCCACCTTGGTTCGTGAAGACGGTCGAGAGGGTGATGTATTCAGCCTGATTGGCCCCAAGCGATTCGATGCTTTATGGAAAGACATTGAAGCTGAGGGCTACATTGCACCAGCCAACTGCTACGAGGTGAGAATCCCACTAACTGACGAGCAACGCATGCAATATGCGATATCGGAACAAGAGGGACGCTTCCGAATTGCCTCAACGGTTGATGAAAAGATAAAACTCACCAAGAAGATCTTGGAAAAACACCCCAATGAGCCCGCACTCATAATTGGCCAGTATCTGGAGCAAATTGAACAGTTCTCTACTGAGCTAGAGATTCCAAAACTCACCGGTGAGACACCAGTGGATGAGAGAGAACGACTTTATAAAGCTTTCCGAGAGGGAGAAATCCCGGCACTGGTGGTAAGCCGAGTTGCCAATTTCTCGGTCGACCTGCCAGAAGCATCAGTTGCCATTCAGGTCAGTGGATCTTTTGGATCTCGTCAAGAGGAGGCTCAGCGTCTGGGAAGGCTGATGAGACCGAAGGCAGATGGCAGGGCTGCACATTTTTACACCCTGATCGCCCGCGACACAGTCGAGCAAGACTTTGCTCAAAACCGTCAAAGGTTTCTTGCGGAGCAGGGATATGGCTACGAAATAATCGACGCCGAGCAGATTTAGAACCCAGACAACTCTCAGGAATATCCCAGCTGGCAATGAGATTATTCTCACCATGAGTGATGCAAAAGTTTTAGTCGTTGACGATGAGCCCAACATCAGGGATTTATTGTCCGCAAGTTTGAAATTCGCTGGATACGAGGTTCAAACTGCAATCAATGGTAAGCAAGCCATTGAAGCCGCCGCTAGCTGGCAACCAGACATTATTTTGCTGGATGTAATGCTTCCGGATATGAATGGTTTCAGCATCACCAAAAAACTTAGGTCGATGGATGTCACCACACCAGTTTTGTTTCTAACCGCCAGGGATGAAACCCAAGACAAAATAACGGGTCTAACCGTTGGCGGTGATGACTATGTCACCAAGCCGTTCAGCCTGGATGAAATCTTGGCGCGAATCCAAGCAATTCTCAGAAGGTCAACATCCACCGAAT
Source organism: uncultured Micrococcales bacterium (assembly GCA_913056225.1). Taxonomy (GTDB): domain Bacteria; phylum Actinomycetota; class Actinomycetes; order Actinomycetales; family Microbacteriaceae; genus CAJXVY01. The sequence goes on from CAJXMQ010000032.1 coordinate 7,737, forward strand.
TGCAGGCCTCAGTGATCAAAGTCGGTGAGCTTGAGATAAACGAAGACGCCCACGAGGTGAGTGTTAACGCCCAAATGGTTGACCTATCCCCCACCGAGTATCAACTTCTTCGCTACCTGGCGGTGAACGCAAACAGAGTGCTCACCAAGGCTCAGATTCTGGATCATGTTTGGGAGTATGACTTCAACGGCGAAATGGGTATTGTTGAAAGCTATGTCTCGTATCTTCGAAAAAAGCTGGATCCGGTGAGCACCACTCCCTTGATTACAACCAAGCGTGGTGTCGGCTACATGATTAAGGCTCCCAGTTAAGTGCGATTTGGAAACCTGCTTGATCGAGTCTCGCTAAGGTCTAAGCTCACCACCCTTGCGGTGATGCTTATCGCTTTGCTGTTGGCTGGATCATCAGTTTCCACCGTGGCGTTATTGAGAACGTATCTGCAATCAAATACCGACACCCTGTTGACCGCCTCCGCGTCAACTCTGAAAAACGAAGACCCAGCAACCCTGGAATTCAGGATGCAGCGCGGGATGGTGACCCTGCCTTCGCTGCCCAGCGGTTATTACATCGCCTTTGTTGACAGTTCTGGAAACCTAGCCCTGGGCTTGGTTGCAAGTGGGTCTGAATCAAGAGTGGTGCCAAATGTGACTGGTCTGGACCTGGACTTTGTGAGATCAACCAACGGAACCCCCTTTGATGTTGAGGTTGAAGTAGAAACAAGGGACAGAGATGTCGATTATCGAGTGATTGCTGAGCCACTAACCAGATACCAGGGATCGGTGATCATTGCACTGCCGGTGAATGAGAACAGAAGACTGATTGCTGAGTATTCGGCAATCGGTGGTCGCGTCGGACTGGTGATTCTGGTGTTGGCGGGTTTCTCAATTTGGCTCACCATCTCATCCGCACTGAGACCTCTGCGCGAGGTTGAAAGAACGGCCAAAGATGTTGAGCGGGGAAATTTCCAAAAGCGCTTGGTTGAAAAACCTGAGAATACCGAAATTGGAAAACTAAACAAATCACTGAACTCGATGCTTGATGGAATTGAAACTGCCTTCATAGACAGAGGCAAAACTCTGAACCAAATGAGAAGGTTTTTGTCTGACGCCAGTCATGAGCTAAGAACTCCGCTGGCCAGTGTTCAGGGGTATGCGGAGCTTTATCGAATGGGGGCAATGAAGAAAAAGGCCGATGTGTCAGAGGCAATGGAAAGAATTGAAGCAGAAGCTAAACGAATGAGTGGTCTGGTTGAAAACCTATTGACACTGACGAGACTTGACGAGCTGAACACGCTGGAGAAATCCGAATCAGATGTGTTGGCTATCGCTAGATCCGCAGTTCAGGATGCGCAGGCCGCCAACATCGAAACTGATTTTGAAATATGTGATTTGGCAGGAGCTGACCTGCCCGAAGGTAAGAAGCTAACTGCAGAGATTGATGCAAACCAAATCAAACAGGTGTTCACCAACCTTTTGGCAAATGCCGCTAGGTTCTCACCAGAGAATAAGCCGGTTTCAGTTTCAGTTGGAGAATCAGAATCTACTTTATTAATTCGAGTGATTGATCGTGGTGAGGGAATCCCCGATCAGTTCAAGGAAAAGGTTTTTGATCGCTTCTACAGAGTAGATAACTCAAGAAACAATCAGACCGGTGGAAGTGGGCTGGGGCTTGCGATTGTGAAATCTATCGTTGATGCTCACAACGGGAAAATAACCATCACTGACACCGAGGGTGGCGGGGCCACCTTTGAAATTGAAATTCCAATCTCTCAGCCAAGCTAGTTTCTCCACAGCCTG
>CAJXMQ010000033.1 GCA_913056225.1 uncultured Micrococcales bacterium
TCTCTGTGGTCCCTAACGTGGCGTCAATGCGTGCTCGTTCGACAACATCCCCACTGGTTCCGGGTTCGATAGCGGTAACCGTTGGATCGGCTCTATGGTTGATTTTCACCTTGGTGGGACTTTCTCACTCAGGTGCTGCCATTTGGCTTCTCGTGATGCTAATCACCCCACCTGTCACCTTCATCGCCATTCGTTATCTGCGAAGCCAGCGAGCGATCCAGGATGACAAACAGCTGAAGTCGCTCTAGGCGCTCATTCCTAATTCATCCATTCTGGCCGCATGGTTACTAACCAATTCATGAGTAAGTGGTTCTATTCTTCTTAGGGCGTTTCTTCTAAATTCCACTGGATCGGAATCATCTATCTCTTCAAATTCCAAAACGCTAATTACATGCAGAAGGCAATCCGCCACCAAACTTCTGCCAAACATTGCCAATAAGTCTCTTAGCTCTTCATCATCCGCAGTTTTCTCAATTAGCAAGTTTTTCAAAAACTCATTGAATGGATAGTCAGAGAGAGTTTTCAAAACCATGTTTTTAGTCGAGGAGGATTGCACCGAAGCCAACCTGGCATAAAAGTCATCCAAAATTCCAAAAACAACATACAAGGCCATCAGGTTTTCATAAAAACCCTTGCCTGTGATTCTGGAGGATAGCTCAAAAAATTCATCCTCAAACCTGACTAGCTCGTCTTTCGCCCCCAAACCCTTTTTGGCTATCGCTCTTAGGACAGGTCGAAATCGTTCCTCTTGGTTTTTCGCAAGAGCTCTAACACTCTCTGAAAGCTTTTCATCAGGTGTTTGAACAGCTAATTCCTCTAACAGGTCAGCGGCGAGCTTCTGAGCCAGAGAGAACTTTGCCAGAAAGTCAAGCTCAGAGGGGGTAAGCTTAGAGAGATTGAGCTGCTGATTGGTTCGACCATCACTTGCTTCGCGAGACGGCAAAGTTAATTTGCGTGACGCTCTTCGAAGCCTTCGAACCCAATCCAGCACACACAAAGCATAGGCCAATTGGCGGAAAGAAAGAATTTGACTTTTAGAGATTTAGGAATTGACGAAGACATCGTCACAGCTTTAGAGGACAGGGGAATCACTTCCCCTTTCCCCATCCAGGAGCAAGCAATACCAATCGCAATGACCGGTAAGGACCTAATCGGTCAGGCAAAAACAGGTACTGGAAAAACCCTTGGCTTCGGCCTCCCTGTTATCCAGAGACTGGGTCTAAACCCTGAAAAGAAGCACCTGGCGTTGATTGTTGTTCCAACCAGGGAACTCGCGCAGCAAGTTGCAAGTGATTTGGTGTTGGCAACCTCCAACCGTTCGGTGGAAGTTGCGGAAATTTTGGGTGGCAAGAGTTACGAGCAGCAAATTGAGGAGCTCTCCGCTGGAAGACAGATCATCGTCGGCACACCAGGACGCTTGAATGACTTACACCAAAAGGGTCACCTGAAGTATTCAGAGGTTGAGTATTTAGTTTTGGATGAAGCAGACGAAATGCTGGATCTTGGATTTTTACCAGACATTGAAAAAATCTTTTCGGCCACCCCAAAAGAAAAACAAACCTTGCTGTTTTCAGCAACAATGCCAGATCCAATTCTGACTCTTGCCAGAAAGCACCAACACAAGCCGGTCCATATTCGTGCAACTGGTGAAGACCAGCAACAGACCAAAGCTGACATCAAGCAGTTTGTCTACCGAGCCCACAAATTGGACAAAGACGAACTGGTTGCCAAGATCTTGCAATCCAAAGACATTGATAAGGCCATTATTTTCTGCCCAACTAAGCGTCAGGCCTCCAAGCTTGGAGAGGTTTTGACCGAGCGAGGCTTCTCAGCAACAACCCTGCACGGGGACATGGGGCAGCCTGCCCGTGAAAGATCAATGAAAGCGTTTAGGGAGAATAAAAAGCGCATAATGGTGGCAACCGAGGTTGCCGCCAGGGGAATCGATGTTGACGATGTTAGCCACGTCATAAATTACTCCACGCCCGAGGATGACAAGGCTTATTTGCATCGCACCGGGCGCACCGGGCGCGCTGGCAAAAAAGGAATTGCGATTACTCTTGTCGACTGGGATGACATCAACCGCTGGAAGATGATCAACAAAACCCTTGAACTTGATTTTGACGATCCGCTGGAAACATATTCCTCTTCCCCTCATATCTTTGAAGATCTTGAGATACCCAAGGATGCAAAAGGCTTTCTATCCAGAAAAACTGAACCAAGAGGTCAAGAGTCAAAACCAGGTTCCGCTCCACCTCAGCAGAAATCTCGTCGCAGGACTCGAAGCTACAGCCAGTCCAAGCCCTCGGGTAAGTAGTAATCAGTTCCGTTGCTTTTTGCTATCAGGGCACGGAAATTCTCAACCGAGGTTGAGTTTTCTCCAAGCTCATTCACTTTTCCGCCGACCCCGTGATAATCACTTGAACCTGTGGTGAAAAGATCATGGGCCTTGGCAAACTGCAACAACCACTCCTGGGCCGCTTGCGGAACCTGACGGTGATAAACCTCTAAGCCCGCTAAGCCCGCCTCGACCATCTCTTTGAAGTGTGCATCAGGTAAATCGGCTGTGGACTTCCCCGCTGGAAAATCCATCAGCGGATGGGCAATCACGGGTGCCGCCCCAGCGTCGATGGCAAGCTCAATCGCCTCAATGGTGCTTAGCGAGTGCTCGCTGATGTAATAGGCACTTGATTTGTGCAAAATGGTGTCAAACGCTGCACTTCTGTCCTTCACTATTCCAGCTCTAGCCAACGCATCCGCAATGGCAGGTCTTCCAACCGTGGATCCGGGCCTGATGTGGTCCGTTATTTCCTCCCAGGAAATGGGGTAATCCTCGGCGATTAGTTCAACCATTCTCTTGGCCCTGCTGACACGACTCTCTCGCGTCTTTGCCAACTCCGCAACCAGCCTTGGGTGATTTGGATTGGGGCGATAGGCCAATATATGAACACTAATTCTTCGTTTATTAGGCAAAACAGCGTGGGTTGAAATCTCAATGGCAGGCAAAAATCCAAGCTCAAGTTCCTTGGCCGCCTTCATTGCCTCGGCCCAGCCGTCTGTGGTGTCATGGTCCGCTAATCCGATTAAATCCACGCCGAGCTGTTTCGCTCTTGACATCAAATAAGCTGGTGTGTCTAGGCCATCACTTCGATTGCTGTGAGTGTGCAGATCAAGGATTGGCTGATCGGTCATGCAATGACTTTAGTGGATTGGAGAAATCTTTGATGTCAGACAATCGCAGTCGAACACCCAAAGACCAAGCGTTTTTGGAATTTATGAAAACTGGCTGGTCAGATGTCAACGCCCAAGTCAGTCCAAACAGCAAAGCGAATCAAGACGCTAAACGTAAGCGTGAAGAGTTGATGGAAGCGTTCCCGAATCATTTGATTTTCATCGAGGCGGGCAAGGCCCCTACTCGGAGCAATGACACTCATTACAAATTCAGGCCCAGCACAGAATTCACTCAACTGACCAATTGGGGTAGCTCCACGGTGGAGGAATCAGTTTTGGTGCTGGACTCAAATAAACAATCTGCAACTCTTTATTTACGACCAACGGCCGATAAGGACTCGGATGAGTTCTTTGCAAACACTGAAATTGGCGAGTTCTGGGTTGGCCCAAGGCCTGATTTGGTGCAGGTCGAGAAATTATTGGGGATTGCAACCAAGCAGCTATCAGAGCTGAATGAAGTCTCAGGGAAAAAATTAGATTTGTCCGACGAGAAACTGAAACAGTTTTTAAGTGAGCAGAGAATAATCAAGTCTGAGTGGGAAGTCTCTGAAATCAAACAAGCGGTAGAGGCAACGAAAGAGGGTTTTGAAAACCTGATAGCAAAAATCCCCAAAGCTTCAAAGCGAGGTGAAAGAGCGTTAGAGGCAGCTTTTTTCCAAAAAGCTAGATTGCTTGGTAATGACCTTGGCTACGAAACCATCGCGGCCAGCGGAAATCACGCGAATATTTTGCACTGGACCAAAAACGACGGTGACATCAAATCCGGCGAACTTGTGCTGGTTGATGCGGGCATTGAGCTTGACTCCCTTTTCACCGCAGACATTACTCGCACCCTGCCAATCTCTGGCAAATTCAGCGAGGTCCAGAAAGAAATTTATGACGTGGTTTTAGAAGCCGCGGACGCGGCCTTTGAGGTTTGTCGACCGGGAAACCGTTTTCGAGATATGCACAACGAAGCCATGAAGGTAATTGCTAACCACTGCGAGCGCTGGGGTATTTTGCCAGTCACCGCCGAGGAGGCGCTCCGGCCTGAAAACCAACAGCACAGACGTTGGATGGTTCATGGAACGGGACATCATCTCGGACTGGATGTGCATGATTGCGCCCAGGCTAGAAAAGAAATGTATTTGGACACAGAGTTGAAGCCGGGGATGGTTTTCACGATTGAACCAGGACTTTATTTCCATGAAAACGATGAGTTAGCGCCCGAGGAATTCAGAGGCATTGGCGTCAGGATTGAGGACAATGTAGCAATCACAGAGACTGGCTACGATTGGCTTTCCTCTTCTATTCCAAGGACTAGCCTCGAAGTCGAAGTCTGGATGCAATCAATCTGGGACAGAGATTAGGCTTCTGGCCTTCGCAAGCTCCGTCGCAGGAACCACCACTCGATAGGTCTTGGCAATGGTCTGAGGGTAAGAAAGATATTCTCTGCGGTTTTTACTCACCGAAAAGCGAATGATGTTGATCAGCATTCCTATGCCGGCACCGATCACCAGTGCTGAAATGAAATTCTGTGGCTGAAATGCGACATCACCAGAGCCATCTGTGGTTATGCCGGCCCCAAACAAAAGCCCGAAGATTAATCCGATCCAAGACCCAGTCACGGCACCACTGAGTGCAACTCTGCCAAATCCGAGTTTCGAGCGAATAGTCTCGACAAGTTTCAGGTCGTCTCCAACAATTGTTATCAAACTGGGTGGAAAATCATTTGCCACCAGTTTGTTTACCAACTGACTGGCTTTTTGATAGCTGTCGAATTCTCCAACCGATTCACCTTGCGGGATCTGGCTCTCTCGGGCGCGTCCGCGTCCATTCAACGGGTTGCTCATGGGAGCATTCTGCCACGGGAGCGATTTGAGAGTCTAAGGTTATCTCTGTGAGCGCAACAAGGGTATTCGTGGCCAGACTGGCCGGTTGCGGGGTGTACGACCCCGCTGGAGATCGGGTCGGCAAGGTAGTAGATGTTCTCATGCTCTATAGAAAAACCTTCGCTCCGAGGATTTCAGGGATGATTGTTGAAATTCCAGGCAGACGCAGGGTGTTCGTGCCAATTGCCAGAATCACCGCAATTGCGCCGGGTCAAGTCATGACAACCGGCCTTATTGACCTCCGCAGATTCAGCCAGCGCGGACAAGAGGTTCGCGCAATTGGGGAAATGCTTGGCAGAAGAGTAAAGATTTTGGAAGACGGCTCTGTTGCCACCATCGAAGATTTTGCTGTCGAGCAAAACGGCCGAAGCGAATGGGTTCTAACTGAGTTTTTCTTGCGCAAGCCCAAACAGGGTCTTGCTTTCGGCAGGGGAAAGACACTTTTTGCTGGCTGGAAAGATGTAACCGAGCAAAAGCAGAGTGCAGTGGACCAAGAGGCTCAACAACTTTTGGCCGCTTATGGCGAGCTGCGCCCAGCGGATTTAGCAACTGCCGTGATGGATCTCCCTGATGACAGGATGTTGGCAGTTGCTGGTGAGCTGGATGACGAGAAACTAGCGGATTTGCTAGAGGAGCTTCATGAGGAAGAACAGATCGGAATTATCAATCAACTTCCAAGCGAGAGAGCTGCAGAAGTCTTAGATCTAATGGAGCCAGATGATGCCGCGGACCTGTTGGCCATTCTCCCCGCAGATAAATCCGAGGCACTGTTGGCTTTGATTGACGAGGATGAGGCTGAAGACATCAGGTCTTTGATGCAGTATGAGGCTCTGACGGCTGGTGGTCTTATGACCAACGAACCGGTTATCTGCTCTGCAGACACAACGGTTGCCGAAGCCATGGCGAAAATCAGAAGACGCCAGGTTCCGCAGGTCTTGGCAGCTCAGCTGTTTGTGACGATGCCCCCTTTTGAAGCCACCACTGGAAAATACCTCGGTGTTGTGCACTTCCAAAAACTATTGCGCTACCCACCAAACGAGAGATTGGGTAACCTATTGGATACGGAATTAGAACCAGTTTCCCCTGACACCCCAATTGATCAAATACATCGCTTCTTAGCAAGTTACGACCTCGTCTCTTTGCCTGTGGTGGATGAGCAAAACAGAGTTTTGGGGGTGGTGACGGTTGATGACGTATTGGATCACTTGCTACCAGGTGATTGGAGAAATGACGAAAGCGAGGTGACCTCAGATGGCTAGAAAATGGGACAACCTCGAGACGCCAGTGAAGGCCAGAGGAAGCTTTTTTAGTCGCCTAAGCATTTCTCAAGAGGGCATTGGCCGGGTCAGTGAAGGTTTTGCAAGGGCAATGGGCACCGGCGGGTTCTTGTTGGGAATGACCCTGTTTGTGACTGTTTGGTTGAGCTGGAACACCCTGTCTCCAGAATCCTTGCAATTTGATCCGAGAGCTTTGAATTTCACGCTTTTGACCCTTATCTTGTCACTTCAAGCCTCCTACGCAGCACCCCTGATTTTGCTTGCTCAGAACCGTCAAGATGACCGCGACCGAGTCAAGTTTGAGCAGGACCGTCAGCGTGCTGAGCGAAACCTCAATGACACTGAATATTTGGCTCGTGAAGTCGCCGCCCTTAGGCTTGCCATAGAAGACATTGCAACCAAAGACTTCGTGCAAGATGAAATGCAGCAGCTTCTGAAACAAATCGACTCAAGGCTTGATACAGGCAAAAATGACGGAAAGAATCCTAAAGGCTCTAAGTAATGTAATTGACCCTGAGCTCAGGCAACCAATTACTGAGCTAGGCATGGTCGGGACAGTTTCCGAAGACCCCGCAGAGGTTCAGATTAAGTTGACCATCGTCGGTTGTCCAGCTTCTCAAAAAATTGAGCGTGAAGTCAGAGAAGCGCTCGCGCCTCTAGGTGATTACGAAGTCGAGATGACAGTCATGACTAGCGATGAGCGCAATGAATTGAAAACAAAATTGCGCAGTGGCAAGCCCATGAAGCACAATCCCTTCATTGAAGAATCCAACACGACCCGGATCATTTTCGTGGGAAGCGGCAAAGGCGGAGTTGGCAAGTCCACTCTTACAGCGAATTTGGCAGTGGGCCTGGCCGCGAAAGGACTGAAGGTCGGAGTCTTAGACGCAGACATCTTTGGATATTCAATTCCGGGACAGCTTGGCATTGATGAAAAACCAACAAAGGTCGATGAACTGATTCTTCCGCCAATTGCCTATGACGTAAGGGTTATCTCAATTGGCATGTTTGTTGAGAAAAATCAGCCCGTTGGCTGGCGTGGGCCAATGCTGCATCGGGCAATTGAGCAATTTTTGACTGATGTCTATTGGGGTGATCTGGATTTCCTGCTGGTTGACCTGCCCCCCGGCACCGGCGATGTTGCAATCAGCCTTGGTCAGTTATTGCCAAAAGCTTTTTCACTTGTGGTCACCACCCCACAGCCTGCAGCCAGCGATGTTGCTGAAAGAAGTGGAGCAATCGGCTTACAGACAGGTCAGAAAATCTTGGGCGTAGTTGAAAACATGAGCTACTTAGAGCTAAATGGCAAGAAAAACTTTATCTTCGGAAAAGGTGGTGGCCAGGCAGTTGCAGATCGCCTTACACAGGTTTCCGGTCAAGAGGTAAGGCTATTGGCTCAAATTCCAATGGACGAACAGCTGCGGGAGAATAGCGATAATGGCCAACCCAGCGCTGACCTTGCCCAATCGGGACCGGAGCTAACAAAGCTTGTTGAATATCTAAGCAAGATCCCAATTGGTCTTGACGGGAAGAAACTAAAGCTAAACCTCGGTTAAGTTCATCATGAGCCAGACAATTGAGAACCAAAATCTGAAGAACCTAGACCAAGCCTTCGAATCAGCTGCTGAGGCTCAAAAACTATGGAGAGAATCTGGGTTTTCAACTCGTCGTTCTATATTTTTGAACTATCACGACAGCTTGAACGAAAACCAAGATTCGCTAATGAATACCCTCCAAGCAGAAACTGGCAAATCACGAAATCATGCCTTTGAGGAAATCACCGGCTCATTGGCTGGAATTCGCTATGTTGCTAACAATCTCAAAAAAGCTCTCAAGCCTCATAGTGCAAAACCCGGGATCCCCTTGGCCTTGAGTGTAAAGGTGGACTATCCGGCGGTCGGCATTGTCGGCGTTGTGACACCTTGGAACTATCCATTGGCACTAACCATGCTGGATGTCATCCCCGCTCTCGCAGCGGGCAATGCAGTGGTTCAAAAAGCAGACGACAAGACAGTCAAAACAATTATTGAAGCCAGAGATCTCGCGGAGCAAAACGGCTTGCCCAAAGGTTTGTGGCAGGTGGTGCACGGAGATAACGAGGTAATTGGAAACGGTCTGATTGACCGCTGTGATTACTTCGCTTTTACCGGCTCTACAGCAACCGGAAGAAAAGTTGCTCAGCGAGCGGCTGCTCGACTAATCGGTTTCTCAATGGAACTTGGTGGAAAAAATCCGGCCATTATTTTGAAGGGTGCGGATGTTGAAAAAACATCAGAGCGTTTACTGGCCTCCGTTATCGGAAACTCTGGTCAGTTGTGCGTGGCTACCGAAAGAGCTTATGTTCCCAAATCAGAAATTGCCCAATACACGGAAGCGTTGACCAAAAAGATTGAAAGCCTGAAGCTTGGAAGCTCAAATGTTTTTGATCATGACCTGGGTGCGTTGGTGAGTGCCGAGCAAACCTCAAGAGTTAGTGGGTTTCTTTCACGAGCAAAAGCTGCAGGGGCATCTGTCATTGGCGGCGAGATTGAAAGCAATGTAATCAGGCCAAGTGTTTTAGTTGGCGCCGCTCATGACTCTGAAATTGCGAGCCAAGAGGTTTTCGGACCGGTTCTCGCCCTAATTCCCTACGAGAACGTTGATCATGCCGTAGAAATGGCAAATGACACCGAATACGGCCTAAATGCGAGTGTTTTTGGAAACAAATCCGAAGCACAGAAGGTCGCTAAGAGATTACTGGCTGGAACAGTAAACATAAATGAGGGATATCGTGCCAGCATGGCCTCCCTTGATGCGCCAATGGGTGGCATGAAACAAAGTGGTGTTGGTAGACGAAATGGAATCCATGGCATTCGCAGATTCACAGAGCCAAGAACCATCGCCACCAACAACGGATTTGTTGAACTTCCCTCAAGAGGTGCTCAATACAACAAAATGGCACCCCTGATGGGAATGATTGCAAAGGTAATGAA
>CAJXMQ010000034.1 GCA_913056225.1 uncultured Micrococcales bacterium
TTTGGTGCGGGGTTGATCAGCTTGCTCGCGGTTGCCCTCCTCGGCGAAGGTGGCTTGGGGAGTTTTGGTCCCCTTCTTCTTGGCTTGAAGTTCTGCTTGCGAATGGCGTTTACCAACAAAAGCAGGCTGAATAGGTAGCCCGCAATACTCACCGCGAAAAAAGGTTCAGATGAAACGTTTGGTGGTTCAATCTGCCACGTCATTTGAAGCCTGCTGGGAACAGGATTTACTCCATCTGATGCAATCAGATAGGCAATCCCGGGCTGATAGTTGACTGTTTCACTCAACGAACGCTGTTGCACGGACTCGTCAATGAATACATCAAATCCACTAACGCTATTGGGTGGGTTGTCTCCCCGGTAGTTTCTGCCAATCAAAGTTGATGTTTCTAATTCTGAATTCACCCTGAGCGAGGGCTTTGACCAGTTAGCTCCATCAAGCCAGGCCACCAGATCGCTCTCACGTCCAGAAATTAGCCTTATCTCTCCATCGCCAGAAATTCTCAAATCCACGCTGTCGGCATAAGAAGCGATCAGCTCAGGTTCCAACAGAGCGTATCTTGAGGTTTCTCCAAAAACGATTGATTGTCTTACTTCAGTTTCTGGGTACCAAACTGTTTGCATCGCCACTCCCTGCAGGAGGCTGGCAGTAGAGATTAAGAACACAAGTGCACTTGCTAAAAATCTCATTGTCAACCATTCCCGCTAGACTTTTGGCTAGCTCGAAGCATTTTACTAACCAGGAGTGAAAACTTGTCGCAGGCCAACAGCAAATTCGAATCTAGCGTTCGTGGCTATGACCGCCAGCAGGTCGACAGCGAACTCAGGCGGCTCAACGCAGAAATCCTAAGACTTTCAACTCTCAACCAGGAATTGTCTGCTCAACTGAAGCAAACCCTGGGCTCCGAGCAAGACACCAAAAAAAGACTTGAAGACTTTCAAAATCCCGACTACAGCTCTCTTGGAGCGCAGGCCAACAGGATACTTTCCGATGCCGAACAAATCGCCAAAAGATTAGTAAGTGAACAAAACAGTGAACTTGAAATTGCTAAGCAAGAATTTCAAGAACAAATCGAAGCTCGCCGAGCAGAGTTAGAGGCCGAGTATCAAAAAACGATTTCTGATGCTGAAAAACGAGCGAAGAGTTGGCTGAAATCAAGCCAGCAAGAGGCCGAGCAGATTGTAAACAATGCTAAGGAACAAGCTCAACAGCTGTTGGAGGAAACCGATAGAGATGCTGGACGGCTTCGAGGAATGGTGGCCACAGAGGTTGCTGGAACCAGAATGCGAGCAAAAAGAGAGCTTGCATTGATGGAGGCTGAGAACGAAAAGCAACTGGCTGCAATCAAACAGGACCTTTTGGAAAAACTAGACAGCAAGTCAGCAGAGAAGCTGATCGGTGCAAAAAAACTGGCAGCGTTGGAAAAAAACCTCGCCGATCAAAAGGTTCAAGCAGAGAAGACGTTCAAGCAGAACGCTGATTCGGCAATTCACGAGGCTGAAGAGTATGTTCGCACTGCTCAAAAAAGTGTTGATGATTTAGTAAAAACCAAGAAACGTTTGGCGTTTGAAATCGAAACTTTGGAACTAGCAGCAGTATCTGAAAATCAAAATCAGGTTAACGCGGCGAGAGAAAAAGCCGAGGCAATTGTGCATCAAGCAGAGCTTTTGGCGGCAGAGGTTGAGGTTGAAGCGAGTGAAAGATTCAGAGAAATCGAGTTGAAGCACAGGGAAAAACTGCGCAAATTGCAGCAACAGAGCGATAGCATCGAAGTATATATCCGCAGTCTCAAGCAAAAACTTGCCGGGATTGATATCAACGAAGAGAGAGATATAGATGCAGATTAGCAACTTCAAGCTGGGCAATGCCTTCTCAATAGGTTTGCTAGGCGGGCTTGGAGTAATGCTTGCTCTGCTTATCGCTGGAGCTCTGACAACGACCGCCACCATTCTCACCTACATCGCAGCGGCTTTATTTGTTGCCCTTGGGCTTGACCCACTAGTCAACTGGATTGACAAGCGAGGACTGCCAAGATGGGCTTCGGTAGCTGTTGTCGCTATTGGTTTTGTGGGGCTAATAACACTGCTATTGATAAACATCATCCCGACAGTCATTCGTGAGGCTAACAACCTGATTTTGGCCGCTCCCGAAATTGTTGATGGTTTGGTAGATCTCGATGTAATCAATGATTTTGACCAGCAGGTTGGCGGAGTAATTTCAAATTCACTATCTACGCTTGCGGACTATCTTTCGGATTCTTCAAACTGGTCTGATTTGCTAGGCGGGGTTTTGCAAATCGGACTCGGAATAGTAAACGGTGTATTCGGGGCAATCATCGTTGTGATTTTGACGCTTTATTTGATGGCATCACTCCAACAACTAAAAGAATTTAGCTATAAATTAGTGCCTGCCAGTCGTCGTGATCGATTCTCTGAGATAACCGAACAGGTTGTTGGAAGCGTTGGAAAGTGGGTTAGCGCCCAGGTAACAACGGCTTTTATTCACGCATTATCGGCCTTTATTTTCCTAAGCATTATTGGCGCTCCATTTGCACTGCTGCTCGCCAGTGTTAGCTTCATCCTGGCCTTGATCCCACTGGTTGGTCCAATCACGGCAGCAATTTTGGTGACCCTGGTTTCTCTAACCGATTCCACCGCAACTGCATTGACGCTGGTTATCTACTACTTGGTCTATTTGCAGTTAGAGGCGTATTTGATAAGTCCCAGAATCATGAAAAAAGCAGTTAGCGTGCCAGCCCCAATAGTTGTGATTGCTGCACTTCTGGGAGGAACTCTGTTGGGAGTGCTTGGTGCACTAGTTGCGATTCCAGTAGCGGCCAGCATCATCATTATCTTGCGTGAGGTTTGGATGCCAAGACAGCAAATGCGCTGATTAGTCCCATTCCGTTGGCAATGGCGACAATTCCGGCTTTATTAGAGCCACAATTCGATTTAGCACCTCTCGAGTGTAAGTCTCCCCAACCCAAAGATGTTTCGCCCCCTCAACAACCTGAATGTCGATGTCAGGGATAACAGAAAACTTTTCTCTTGCGGGTTTCTCGGTAAGAAAATCGTCAAACTCTGGAATCAGAGCAACTAACGGCGCAGAGTTTTGGTTCCAGCTGACTAATTCCTGCTCACTGGTTCTATGAAGTGGTGGTGAGAGTAAGACAGCCCCGCTAATTGGATATTGGGCACCATATTTCAAAACCAGTTCAGTTCCAAAAGACCAGCCCACCAGCCAGACTCTTGAGAATTTATCAGCGAGGTATTTATATGCAGCATCGAGATCGAATCGCTCTGCATTACCTCCATCAAATTCGCCAGAGGATTTTCCATGCGGGGACTCTGTCCCCCTGGTGTTGAATCTAAACACGCTGATTCCGGTCATTGCCGGAAGTCTGTTTGCCGCTTTTCTCAAGATGTGAGAATCCATAAACCCACCATGGGTTGGAAGTGGGTGGCAAAATAGAATTACATCGCCGGTTGGGTTCTCAGCTTTTGCCAACTCCCCAACGAGATTTTCGCCATCCTCTGTTTTTAGCCAAACAATTTCACGAATACTGGGTAGTTCCGTGACGGCTCTGATTTCACTCAATCCAGCCTCCCTTGAAACATTCTCCAGCAGTGATTGTGGAAATGTCTGCGAGTTTCGATACCTCGATGAACATCCCAGGCAACCATGTGGTTGGTGCCGGGTTCAATCTCCAAAGAACAGTTTCTACAAATCCAGAATTTCGCCGGGTCATCGGTTTGACCACTGGTGCCTCGAACTTCGTATTCAATCCCGCGCTTAATTTCTCTTCGGGGTGCAGAAATCTTCAATAGCTCGTAATCAAGCTCTCGATACTCTTTTTTTGGCGTATCCCTACGACGCTTGCCTCTTGCCATCAGTACCAATTATGCACATCAGAGTGCGCCAACGCCGCACAAGGAGAACCATACCTACGATCTATGTAGTTGAGTCCCCAGTCAATCTGGGTCTCTGGGTTAGTTCGCCAGTCACTTCCAGCACTGGCCATTTTTTCTGCCGGTAAAGATTGTGGAATGCCATAAGCGCCAGAGGAGGAGTTGGTTGCGGTGTGACGCCAATTGCTCTCTCGCTCCCAAAGTTTTGCCAAGCATGAATACTCCGAGTAATCCCACTCATATTCCAAAACTTGCTCCAGAGCATAACCCTTGACGGTTCCAGGCTCAGGTGTTTCAGCCTGGCCAATAAGTATTTTGGTAGCTGTTGGCCCGCTCATTATTTGATACTGGGCTCTGTCGAAATCAAGATCTGGATTGTTGCTCACTAAGACTTGGGGTGGTGCATCAGGAGTTTTATTATCTGCAATCGAAAGCTGCTCCAAAGAGGGAGAAACTGCAGAAACCGCTATTAGGCCAAGCGCTAGTGAAAACCCAAGGCTGATCCTCAGACCAGGCCTTGAATTCTGTGAAGCGTGTCTTGCCATGAAATCCTCCAAAGCCTCAACTCTACATTGAGAGTTGCAGTCAGAAAACCCTTAGTTTCTGCCGGCAATAATCCCGATAGCCAGAGTTTCAAAAACCTCATCCACCGAGCTGGTCAAATAACCCATTCGCACTTTGGGCATAAAACCCGGGCGCAATAGTTTGGTGTCCACCTGATCTCCACCAAATAGCTCGTGCTCAACCATCAAAAGAAGGGAATCCACGGTTTTTACGTCATAGCCTTTTTCAAATGCCCCCACTAGGGGAAATCTTCCTCCAGGTTTTTCAGCCAACACGCCAGCAAGCATGTCCTGCAGAGCCTCTGGCTCCAAATCCGTTGTAACTTCGCCGTTTAATTGAAGATAGTCAATTGCTGCATCAATAACTCGGTCAGTTGTCTCAATGTCTAAACCGCCGACCACTAAAGACATCTTTTGATTGGAAAGAGATTGCCAATCGTTAGCGTTAGCAAGCAATTGAACAACCTCAGAAGGCTCGTAGCCGAGTTCATTGTTGATTGCTTTTGGAATCCTGTTCTCCAATTAATCTCCTATAAAAACACAAGCATAAAAAGGTAGCCGATAAATGCAGCGGGCAGCATTGAGTCTAACCTGTCCATGACACCACCGTGCCCAGGCAGAATGTCCCCCATATCCTTGATGCCAAGGTCTCGCTTGATGAGGCTTTCGGATAAATCTCCCAGCACAGCCGCCATTAACACCGCCAAACTGAAAACGACTGCTAGACCAAGACTTGTTCCAATCAGGAAATACGAGGTCGAAACACCCACCAGTAATGCCCCTACGACACTTGCAAAGAAGCCCTCCCAGGTCTTTTTGGGGCTAACCCCGGGTGCAAACCTGGTTTTTCCAAAAAACCTGCCGATCAGATATCCGAAAGTGTCGATGGCTACCACGGTGAGCACCAATGAGAACAGAATTGCTATCCCATCTTCGGCGGCAATAATCAAAACCGCGAAAGACATCATCAGTGGTACGTAGAAAACTACAAAAACACCCGCGCTCAGGTTTCTAAACAGTTGACGCCTGCTGCCCTGTCTCTCAACAACGTGATAGGTGACAGTCACAATGGACAAAAGTGAAATCGAAACTAAGACACTAAGCCATTGGCCGAGGGCACCCTCGAAATAACTGAAACCGATTACTGGCAGTGCTAGGTAGGCCGCAGCCCAGCGACTGATCTGATAACCACCATGGCGCAGAGCTGAAGCGAGCTCCCAGGTACCAGCCATGGCTGCCATAAGGGCTAAAAACACAAACAACAGCGGATCCAAAAGGCTGGCTAGGAATGCCCCGCCAAGGCCAAAGCCAACTAGAACCCTGGGTAATAGGGTCTTTGATTTGGCTTTGAGCTCCACTTATACCTCGAGTAGTTCTGCCTCTTTGTTTTTCAATGCCTCATCGATTTGGTCAACGTGCCTCTTCGTGATTGCCTCAAGCTCTTTTTCTGCGCGTGAAATGTCATCATCGCTTGCCTCGCCGTCTTTTTTCAGCTGGTCAAATTCATCCTTGGCATGCCTGCGGATGTTTCTGATTGCAACTTTTCCAGCCTCTGCCTTGTCACGGGTTATCTTCACGTATTCCTTGCGACGTTCCTCGGTAAGCTCGGGCATGCTTGCCCTAATTAGATTTCCATCGTTGGTTGGGTTTACGCCAAGACTTGGTGAATCCCGAAGTGTCTTCTCTATCTCCCCCAGCACAGATTTGTCATAAGGGGTAATGACTATGGTTCGTGCCTCTGGGTTTTGTAAGCTTGCCAGCTGTTCCAACGGCGTTGGCGTGCCGTAGTAATCGACCATGATTTTGCTGAACATCTGCGGGTTTGCCCTACCACTCCTGATTGCCGCGAATTCTTCTTTAGTTGCGCTAACCGCTTTGTCCATTTTGTCTATGGCGGTGTCAAGTGATTGCTGAGTCATTTAGTTACCTTTCTAGCTAACCCGAGTTCCAATTTGTTCGCCGCTGATGGCGGCTGTTATGTTTCCTGGCTTATTCATTCCAAAAACCCTCATTGGCATTTTGTTATCCATGCAGAGGCTGAATGCGGTGGAATCGACCACCTTGAGCTCTCTGATTAGAGCATCGTGATAACTGATAGATTCGATCAACTCAGCATCTGGATTGAGATTTGGGTCGTCGGTGTAAACCCCGTCAACCCCGTTTTTAGCAACCAATACCTCGTCGGCCTTAATCTCCAGCGCTCGCTGAGCTGAAACCGTGTCTGTTGAAAAATATGGGAGCCCTGCTCCCGCACCAAAAATTACAACCCTCTGCTTCTCAAGATGCCTAATCGCTCTAAGTGGGATGTAGGCCTCAGTAACCTGGGCCATTGAGATGGCTGACTGAACTCTGGTGTTTACTCCAGCTTGCTCCAAAAAATCCTGCAGAGCCAGGGCGTTCATCACAGTTCCCAACATTCCCATGTAGTCGGCTCTGGCGCGATCCATGCCACGGTTGCTGAGCTCTGCTCCTCGAAAGAAATTTCCCCCGCCCACAACGATTGCAACTTCAGCTTTTTCCGCACCGGCTGCAATTTCATTGGCTATGGATGCAACAACATCCGGATTTACCCCAACTTCGCCTCCACCAAAGGCTTCACCTGAGAGTTTTAGTAGAACTCTTCTTTTTTTCTCCGGCAAGTTAACTCCTCCTTGGCTCTTGTTTAGTTTAGGGGGAAAACAAAAATGGACCCGGCGAAACCGGGCCCATTTTTAGGTTAGAGCTTTTTATGAACCAACACGCAGTCGAACGAAGGAACTTACCTTCACTCCAGCATTGTCCAATACCTGTCCAACGCTCTGCTTTGGGTCTTTTGCGAATGCCTGGTCTAACAGGACGTTTTCTTTGAAAAACCCGGTGACTCGTCCCTCTACAATTTTCGGCAAAGCCTGTTCTGGCTTGCCCTCATTGCGAGCAGTCTCCTCAGCAATTGAGCGCTCTTTCTCAACCAAGTCTGCTGGCACGTCTTCGCGTGACATATAAGTCGGTGAGAAGGCGGCAATGTGGACCGCAACATCGTGCGCGACAGCTGCGTCTCCACCACTGAATGCCAACAAAACTCCTACCTGAGGTGGAAGATCCTTGCTGGTGCGGTGCATGTATGCGTCCAAAGACTCATCTGCAGCAGTTTCAAACTTTCTCAGTTCTACCTTCTCGCCAAGGATTGCTGCTTCGTTGGTGATCTGCTCTTCAACTGTTGATGAACCCATTGGGGCCTTCAGGGCCTCTTCGGCGTTTTTAGCATCACTTCCGACCAAAGCATCCGCGACGCTGTCAGCCAAGGCAATGAACTTCTCACCCTTTGCAACAAAGTCGGTCTCGCATGCAAGCTCCATCAAAAAGCCCTTGCCGTCATTGACTCGAGAAACGATAAGTCCCTCACTGGTTGAACGACCTTCGCGCTTGGTAACACCCTTTAGGCCCTTTAGGCGCAACGCCTCCATGGCCTTCTCTAGATCACCATCGGTTTCGTCCAGGGCCTTTTTGCAATCCATCATGCCTGCGCCGCTGCGCTCGCGCAGGGCCTTCACATCAGCTGCCGTGTAGTTAGACATTACTCAGCTTCCTTCTTCTCTTCGGTTGACTTGGCTGCGGTTTTGCTAGCTGCGGCCTTCTTTGCAGGGGCCTTTTTCGCAGCTGGCTTCTCTTCAGTCTTTTTAGCCGCGGGCTTCTTAGCAGGGGCCTTCTTTTCAACTGGCTTTTCTGCAGTCTTTTTAGCGGCTGGCTTCTTAGCAGCTGGCTTGTCCTCGGTTTTAGCAGCAGCCTTCTTTGCTGGCTTTGCCTCAGTCTTGGCAGCAGCCTTCGTTGCTGGCTTTGCCTCAGTCTTGGCAGCAGCCTTCGTTGCTGGCTTTTCCTCGGTTTTGACAGGAGCTTTCTTGGCTGCAGGCTTTTTAGCAGGGGCCTTTTTCTCGACTGGCTTTGCCTCGGCCTCAGCAACTGGGCTGTCTCCCGTGGCAGTAGTTGAAACTGTCTCAGTCTGCTCTACAGGGGTCTCCGGCTGAGCCAAGAGCTCTCGCTCCCACTCGGCTAGAGGCTCTGCTTCTTGCTCTCCACCTGAATGCCTTGCAACCATTCCGTCGGCTGCAGCATCGGCAATCACCTTGGTCAGCAATTCGATAGAACGAATCGCGTCATCATTTCCAGGGATACCGATCTTGACGTCCTCTGGGTCACAGTTGGTGTCCAGGATAGCCAAAACTGGGATGCCGAGTTTTTTGGCTTCGGTTACGGCAAGGTGTTCCTTGTTGGTGTCCACAACCCACAGCGCAGTTGGTGTTCGGGTGATGTTCTTGATACCACCAAGTGAACGGTCCAATTTGTCACGCTCGCGACGCATGAGCAATAGTTCCTTTTTGGTGTAACCCGTTACTGATGGGTTTTCCAAATCCATGGTTTCTAATTCTTTTAGTCTCTGCAGACGCTTGTTCACGGTGTTGAAGTTGGTCAAAAGACCTCCCAGCCAACGCTGGTTGATGTAGGGCTGCCCAACTCTCAAAGCCTGCTGAGCAACGATTTCCTGAGCCTGCTTCTTAGTTCCAACAAACAAGATGTTTCCACCCGAGGCAACCATGTCTTTTACGTAGTTGTAGGCCTCGTCGATGTGGGTTAGTGATTGCTGCAGATCGATGATGTAGATGCCTGAACGATCAGTCAGGATATATTTCTTCATTTTGGGGTTCCAGCGCCTTGTCTGGTGCCCGAAGTGCACGCCGCTGTCTAGCAGCTGCCTCATTGATACAACGGCCATAGCCGTTCTCCTCTCAGTTACTGATGGAATCAATTTGACCCATCCCTGGTGCCT
>CAJXMQ010000035.1 GCA_913056225.1 uncultured Micrococcales bacterium
TGTCATAATGGTCCAACCGCTAATCCTTGTGGTGAATGTGAAAGCTGTGTGGAGCTTGGTCGAGGTGGTAATGGGTCACTTGATGTGGTTGAGATAGACGCCGCCAGTCATAACGGTGTTGATGATGCAAGAGACCTTCGTGAGCGTGCGATCTTTGCTCCAGCTCGCGATCGCTACAAAATTTTTATCCTTGATGAGGCACACATGGTTACCCCGCAAGGTTTCAATGCTCTGCTAAAAATCGTTGAAGAGCCACCAGAGCATGTGAAGTTTATTTTTGCCACTACCGAGCCAGATAAGGTCATCTCCACCATCCGCTCAAGAACCCATCACTATCCGTTTAGGTTGGTTGCCACCGCAGAGATGTTGGACTATTTGGTTCAAGTGCTTGAGAGTGAAAAAGTGGAAGTCGAAGATGGTGTTCTGCCTCTTGTTGTTAGAGCTGGGGGAGGCTCGGTTAGAGACACACTGTCACTCCTAGACCAGTTGGTTGCTGGTAGTGAGAACAACTTGGTGAAATACGAAAGAGCTGTTGGTCTGTTGGGCTTCACTCACGAGTCTTTGCTCAGTGAAATCATCGATGCCTTTAGTGGTAACGACGGAGCAAAGGCTTTTGAAGCAATTGACAAGGTGATTCAGACTGGTCAGGACGCTAGAAGGTTTTTGGATGACTTGCTAGAGCGCCTCAGAGATTTGATTATTGCCATGAACCTCGGAGATCAGGCAGAGAGAGTCTTGCGGGGAATGGCCCCAGAGCAAATTGAAAGAATCACCATCCAGGCCTCTAAATTTGGTGAGCGTCAGCTGGCGGAAATTGCAGAGACCGTGAATCAGTCTTTGCAGGAATTCAGTGGTGCCACATCCCCAAGACTTCACCTGGAGCTTTTATGTGCGAAAGTGTTGGTTTCCGCAAAGCCATCTCATCAGGCAACAGCTGCAGCCAGATCAGATGCTCCATCTGAACCTGCGGAGAATGCGCCCCAGAAATCTAAGTCATCGGAAACCAAAACTGCAGAAAGTCCTGCACCGACAAAAACCCCAGAGCCCATAAAGCCAAAACAGCCCGAGAAGGCAGAGAAAGCTCAGACTCAGGATCCAGAGAGCTACTCAGCTCAGGATTTCAAAGACAACTGGGATGAGGTTTTGGAAAGGCTTGCCAAGGCTTCAAGATCAGCCTGGGCAGTCGCCTTCACCACCAAGGTTGTGGATTATCAAAACGGTGTTCTGACTTTGTTGTTTCAATCTAATAATGATGTTGAGAATTTCAAGAAAGCCGGTAACGCAGCAGAAGCACTCCGTCAGCAAATATTTGAGCTCATGGGCGTCAGAGTGAAATACAAAGCGCGGATTGCCGAGCAGGCATCTAAGCCTGCGCCAAAAGTGGAACCAGCCCCTGTTGCACAACAGCAAGAATCAAGCCAGGAATCAGAGCCCGAACAGACGCCGGAGGATTCCGAAAAAACTCCCGATGCTGATGCACCACCCGAGACCGAGCCGGATATCCCGCAACCTCAGGAGGAGACCAGCGAGCCCGAAGCGCCAAAAGCTGATGAAACCGAGGAAAAACAAGGTGAGAGCATTCTCAGAGATGTACTGGGTGCGAAGCCGATAGATGAGGATCAGTAGTTGTACGACGGCGTTATTCAGGACCTAATCGATGAACTTGGCAGATTGCCAGGAGTTGGACCCAAGTCTGCCCAAAGGATTGCATTTCACCTTCTTGAAGTAGAGGAAGACCAAGCTTCTAAGCTTGCGACGGTTTTGCAGGAGGTGCGCTCAAAGGTTCGTTTTTGCGAAGAGTGTGGAAATGTCAGCGAAGAAGACAAGTGCAATTTCTGCAGCAACCCACAAAGAGATCAAACAACTATCTGTGTTGTCGAAGAGTCCAAAGACGTGCAGGCAATTGAGAGAACTAGAGAGTTCAGAGGTCGCTACCACGTTTTGGGCGGAGCTATTTCGCCGATTGCGGGAGTAGGCCCAGACCAACTTCGCATCAAGCAATTGCTGACCAGGCTTTCTGACTCAGCAATAAATGAGGTAATCATTGCTACCAATCCAAACCTTGAGGGTGAGGCAACCGCAACCTACCTAACTCGCATGCTTGGGAGTATGGAGATTGAGGTATATAAACTTGCCAGTGGGCTTCCGGTGGGTGGAGATCTGGAATATGCAGATGAAGTAACACTGGGTCGAGCCTTTGAAGGAAAGCGTCGGGTGAACTAGACTTTTCACTTCGCCTAGAACCAGGAGAATCCGTTGTCCATAATCGTCCAAAAGTTTGGCGGTTCCAGTGTTGCTGATGCTGAGAAAATCAAGCACGTAGCCCGTCTTGTTATGGAAAGCGCCAACGCTGGAAACCAGATCTGTGTGGTTGTTAGTGCGATGGGCGACACAACCGATGAACTAATTGACCTAGCCAACAGCGTCACCGATGTCGCCAAAGGCCGGGAAATGGATATTTTGCTGTCAGCCGGAGAGCGCATATCAATGTCACTTCTGGCTTTGGCCATCAACGACATGGGCGGCAAGGCAAAAAGCTTCACTGGTTTCCAAGCCGGAATCTCAACCGATAGTCGACACGGCGAAGCACGAATCAGTCGCATTCAACCGGATCGAATCAAGCAGGCTCTTGAAAGTGGAGAGGTTGCCATCATTGCCGGCTTCCAGGGTTTTGATGCAGAGGTGAAAGACGTAACCACTCTCGGTCGTGGCGGTTCAGACACAACTGCGGTTGCAATGGCTGCTGCTTTGGGTGCGGATTTGTGTGAAATCTATACAGATGTTGACGGTGTTTACACCGCAGATCCAAGAGTGGTGCCAAGAGCGCACAGGGTTTTCGAGATAGATATTGATTCAATGCTGGAGCTTGCTGGTTCTGGCGCAAAGATTTTGCACACCCGAGCAGTCGAGTTTGCAAGAAGGCACCAGGTTGATCTGCAGGTGCGTTCAACTTTTAGCCAGGACCCTGGCACGTATGTTTATTCAAAGAAAAGAGATGATATGGAAGAGCCAATTGTTTCCGGTGTTGCAACTGATGACACCCAATCAAAAATAACGGTGGTAGGTGTTCCAGACATTCCGGGCAAGGCTGGGGAAATCTTCAGTGTTGTCAGTGAGGCTGGCGCGAACATTGACATGATCGTTCAAAACGTGTCCACCACTGAAGATCACCTGAGCGACATCTCATTCACCCTCCCGCATAGCGACCGAGCGAAAGTTGTTCAGGAGCTAAAGGATCACCAGGGAGAACTGGGCTTTGCTCAAATTACCTACGATGACGACATTGGGAAACTAAGCGTTGTTGGTGCTGGCATGAAAACCCACCCGGGTGTTTCAGCAAAACTATTTAGAGCTCTTGCTCGTGCGAATGTGAACATTGAGATGATTTCTACCTCCGAGATAAGAATCTCGGTGGTAACTCGAGCTAATCAGCTGAAGGAAGCTACCAGGATTGTTCACTCCGCATTTGAACTAGATGCCGACCAGACTGCCGTTGTTTATGCGGGAACTGGTCGATGAGGCCTAACCTGGCCCTAGTCGGTGCAACCGGGGCGGTGGGCACGGTGATGGTTGACATCATCAATAACCGCGACAACATCTGGGGAGAAATTAGATTGATTGCTTCTGCACGAAGTGCAGGCAAGCAAATCATGGTTCACGGCAAACCTGTTTCGGTGGTTGAGCTAACGCCAGAGGCATTTGACGGCATAGACATTGCGATGTTTGATGTTCCGGATGAGGTGAGTGAATTTTGGGCACCAATTGCTGCCGAACGAGGTGCGGTTGCGATAGATAACTCAGGTGCATTCAGAATGAATGATCAGGTTCCACTGGTGGTTCCTGAGGTAAACCCAGAGATGGCAAAGCAAAGACCGCTTGGCATAATTTCAAACCCAAACTGCACCACCATGACCATGATGGCCGCGCTAGGAGCCCTGCATAGGAAATGGGAGTTGACCGAGCTGGTTGTTGCAAGTTACCAGGCAGTGAGTGGTGCTGGAACAGAGGGCATTAGTCAGCTTGAAAAAGAAACCAAAGCGGTTGCCAAGGCAGAAACCCCAGGCATGAAGGCTGGCGAGGTGGCTAGGGCCATAAAAGACGCAGGTATTGATGGATCTCTTTGGCCCGCTCCAATTGCGTTGAACGTGATTCCCGTTGCTGGCTCACCAAAGGATGGCGGACACACCTCCGAGGAGCTGAAGGTTAGAAATGAATCGAGAAAAATTCTCGGCATTGACGATTTGAAGGTAGCCGCAACCTGTGTTCGAGTCCCAGTGCAGGTCTCTCACTCACTAGCGGTGCACGCCAAATTCAATAAAAAACTTAGTGTGGATGATGTTCGCTCAGAACTTGAAAAACAACCAACCGTGGTAGTTCAAGACGATTTAGCAAACGGCATCTTCCCAACACCTGCCGAGGTTGCGGGCGAAGACCCAACCTATGTCGGCAGAATCAGGCAGAGTCTTGATTTTGATCAGTCAATTGAGATGTTTGTGGTGGGGGATAACTTGCGAAAAGGTGCGGCACTGAACACCTACGAAATCGCAGAACTGGTTGCTAAAGAGTTCAACTAGAGATTTCGATAAGCGTCACCTCGGGTGGGCAGAAAAGCCTGAAGGGTGCAAAGACACTGGTTCCTAACCCAGCGCTGACGTGCAACTCCACATCTTGGCCATCAAAGCTCCAGCTCGACCTACCCTTGGCAAACTCGACCGGCAAATCACAGTTAGTGACCAGGGCTTTGCCACCAGGCAGGCAAACCTGACCGCCGTGAGTGTGACCGGCGAGAACCAAATTGGCCCCCTGCAGGCCAAGTTGCTGAATGGCTCGGTGATAAGGGGCGTGCACCACCCCGATTTTGTAGGCAACCTTTTTGGAATCTAGTGTTTTTTGCAGTTTGGCCGGGTTATCAAACTGTTCGTGTGGGTCATCAAGCCCCATCAACTGAATCTTTTGACCATTCAGATCGATGATTTTCGAATCATTATTGAGATTCACCCAACTGCCAAAACCCTCAGTTAGTTTTTCGACCTCTAGTTGAGGAGCTTTCCTTTTGGAAGATTGCTTGGTGAGATAACCAAGTGGGTTTTTGAAAACAGGCCCTTTGTAGTCATTTCCTCCGAAAACAAAAGCTCCGGGCAAACTTAGAAGGTTTTTCAAGGCAGAAAGTACTGCGTTTTCTTGATTTAGACCTCCCAAATTGTCTCCGGTGTTTATAACAAGGTCGGGGTTGAGCTTTGACAGAGATTTTAGAAATCTGGCTTTCTTGCGTTGCCCAGAACGAAAGTGAAGGTCGGATATGTGCAGGATTGAAATCGGATTTTCAACCTCAGCTCTGATCTTGACTCTGCGAATTTTGAAATTGAGTCTTTCAATTAGCACCGCATACAAAAAGACCGCAACCGGAACCGCCGGAATCAGCAATAACCAGGCCATTTACCCGCAATTCGGAATCAGCACAATTGCACTGTTGGCTTGAACTCGTGCACCTACCTCAGGGTCAGTTCCCCAAGCAACTCCGGGGGGTAGCTCCAAATCACACCTGTTGTATAAAAAGCCCTGTGATGGTTGCGGCAAGCTCACTGCAAAACCAAGATTTTCCAAAGTTGACTGGGCTTGTGCCATTTCAGCACCCTTGACCAATGGAATTTCAATGAGTCCTCCTCCAGAGACAAAGATCTCAATCATGCTTCCTCTGGGGATTTCCTCACCGGCAAATGGGAAGGTGTCAGCGACTGCACCTTCTGGTCGGACCGAGTCAACTGGCTCCTCGACAATTTTTGCGTTGAGATCAAGTAGTTCAATTTGCTCGGCTGCCATCAGCGGATCCATTCCCGCAACATCTGGAACCTGAATCGTGATTGGCGACAGGAATCGAGAGTTTGCCGTTGGGAAGGCTTCACCCCCATAAACGTCGTTGACATCAGTCATGATGGTTCGCCAGATTTGGTGCCTCAAGGTGGAAACCGCACTGCCATCACTGCTCTTACCTCGCTGGGTGATTTGGCCTTGAACGTTTCCAACCCAAACAGCTGTTGAAACCTCACTTGAATAACCAACCATCCATGTGTGAATCGCTTCATCAGTAGTTCCGGTTTTCCCGGCCAAGGGGATTCCTTGGCCAGTGTTTGAGGCAACTGCGGTTCCCCCGCTAACAACCTGCTGCATGGCATAGGCCAAAGCCGCTGCCACGTCAGGGGTTACTGCCTGTGAACATCTGGATTTAGGAACATCGAGTTCCTGTCCCGTTCTTCTTTGAGTGACACTGTCAATCGCTACCGGCGAGCAATATGTTCCATTGTTGGCAATTGCCGCAAAAGCACTTGCCATAGTTAG
This sequence comes from uncultured Micrococcales bacterium, assembly GCA_913056225.1. Classification (GTDB taxonomy): domain Bacteria; phylum Actinomycetota; class Actinomycetes; order Actinomycetales; family Microbacteriaceae; genus CAJXVY01. The sequence goes on from CAJXMQ010000035.1 coordinate 6,337, forward strand.
CGGAGCGATTTCATCAACCCCCAAAATCGAGGATGGGACAAAACTCAATTCGTCCCCGTCTGCTCTGTGAACACCAAAGTCAACAGCGGTGTCTCGAATGTCACAAAGGTCTAGCTGACTGGCCATATCGGCGTAGGCGGTGTTTTGAGAAGTTCGTGTAGCTTGCAAAACACTTAGGTCTTCAACTGTCTCACCACTGTTTCCTGGTTCCCAGGTGCCAACCAAACCACCGCAGCGCGCATTGAATTCGGTGGCTACATCCCACTCAATTTCTCTGCCATCAACATGGTCTCCAAGGGTGTAGCCAGATTTCAGCCAGTCAGCCAGGACAAATACTTTGTAGGTACTTCCTGGTTGGAATCCACTGGAGCCACCAAAGTTTCTGTCGGTGTTGTAGTTCACTGAGGTTCGGCCGATGCCGGGATTATCACTTTGATCAAAGACTCGATTTTGAGCCATGGTGATAATTCTGCCGGTGCCTGCTTCAACCGAAACCGCTGCAGTTCCAAATTCCCACTCATTGTCTGCGGGGAGTGCTTCCATCACAGCTTCTTGAGCAGTTTGTTGAAGGTCCACGTCCAGGGTGGTGTAAATCTCTAAGCCACCTCTGCGCAAAAGCTCTTCGCGCTCCTCGGAGCTAACCCCAAACTCAGGAGAGTTTCTAATTGTCCAAACTACGTAGTCGCAGAAGTAGGCGGTTGTTTGGTCAGCTTCACAACCCTCTTTGGTGTCGGTGATCCGAGTCTGAATAGGTGATGCCTTATATGCATCCGCTTGCTCTTGGGTTAGAAAACCCTCAATCGCCATTTGTTGCAAAACATAGTTTCTTCTTCCCAGGCCGCGATCAAGGTTGTCCGACTCGTCAGGCTTGTAATCATTGGGCGATTTAAGCATTCCTGCCAAATAAGCGGCCTGTGGGATATTCAAATTTGAGGCGCTGGTGCTGAAGTAATACTGACTGGCTGTTTCGACACCGTTGATTTGGTTTCCAAAGAATGCAAGGTTCAGATAGCCGGCAAGAATTTGTTTCTTGGAAACTTCTTTTTCCAAGGCAATCGCTAATCGAATTTCTCTAAGTTTTCGCTCTACGGTCACCTCTGTGGCTTCACGAATAGCTTCTTCGTCGCCAGACTGGCTGGCCGCATCAACCAAAGAATTCTTTACGTACTGCATTGTGATGGTGCTGGCACCAGGTCCTTCACCAAAGGTTGCCAAGTTGGTGAGCGTTGCTCGAACCAGGCTGATCATGTCTACACCGGCATGTTCATAAAACCTTGGATCTTCGGTTGCTAAAACTGCGTTGATGATGTTTGGAGAAATCTCTTCATAGGGAACCTCTACTCGGTTCTCGTGATAGAAGGTAGCCATTTCCACTGGCCTGCCATCCTGCTGGGCATAGATGGTGCTTGCCTCGCTTGAGTTGATTGGTCGGATGTAGGCGGGAAGACCTTCAAACATGGATACACCGGTGGTTGTCAAAATGCCACCCACCGCGACAGCGGGTGCGGCGATTGCCACAGCCAACACTCCTGCAGTGACACTCAAGAAAGTAAACTTGAGCACAGAAAGTATTGGCGCAGATTTATTATTTGCAGCCATAGACTCAAGGATAACTGGTCAAAGCCTAAAGGGAGCTGAAAAACATGGTCATATGGGAGTACGTAACAACACCTCTGCTATTGCACAAGGAAACTGAGATTTTAAATACCTGGGGCGCAAAGGGCTATGAATTGGTCAGCATTCAAACAGGACCGCAGGGCGGACTGATTGCATTTATGAAACGCCCTAAGGAGTAATCAGTTGAATTACGAACAAAACATGCATTCCCTGGGTTACAAACTTCCAGAGGTTGCTCAGCCAGCAGGCTCTTATCTGCCAGCAATCACATCTGGAAACCTTATTTTCACAGCCGGCCAGATTCCTCTGGTTGAGGGGAAACTTGCAGCTACTGGAAAAGTGGGCGCAGAGATTGAATTGGAAAAAGCTCAGGAGCTTGCAAGGATTTGCATCCTGAACGGGCTTGCTGCGGTCAAAAGCGAGATCGGCGATCTGCAAAGAATCAAGAAGGTTGTAAAAATTGTGGGTTTTGTCTCATCAGATCCTGCATTTACCCAACAACCGCAGGTAATCAATGGCGCGAGTGATTTGCTCGCAGAGATTTTTGGAGAGGTTGGACGCCACTCCCGTAGTGCTGTGGGAGTGGCTGTCCTTCCACTAGACGTTCCTGTGGAGATAGAACTAATCGTCGAGTTTGACTAGTCCTCACTCGGAGCGGTTGACATCTTTCCACTGATGGAATCCATCACTGATGTGTCAGCCAATGTCGTGACATCACCAACTGGCTTATCCTCGGCAACATCCCTGAGCAATCGCCTCATGATTTTTCCACTTCGAGTCTTAGGTAGTTCGTTCACCACAAAAATCTGACGTGGTTTAGCGATTGGCCCAATCTCTTTGGCTACGTGATCTCTCAACTCTCTGGAAACATCGAGTTCATTTGCTGTGTTTTCAGCTTGAGATCTGCGCAGGATGCAGAAGGCCACAACTGCTTGGCCGGTGGTTTCATCCTTCGCTCCCACAACCGCAGCTTCTGCAACGTAAGGGTGGGAAACAAGTGCTGATTCGATTTCAGTGGTGGAGAGTCTGTGACCAGAGACATTCATCACGTCATCGACTCGACCCAGTAGCCAAAGGTCACCATCATCATCGTATTTGGCACCATCCCCAGCGAAATAAACCCCTTCAAACTTCGACCAGTAGGTCTCTTTGAATCGCTCGGGATCTCCCCAGATTCCTCTGAGCATTGAAGGCCATGGTTCAACCAGAGACAGGTA
>CAJXMQ010000036.1 GCA_913056225.1 uncultured Micrococcales bacterium
AAGGGCGATTGGCGCAGTGGTAGCGCGCTTCCCTGACACGGAAGAGGTCACTGGTTCGAACCCAGTATCGCCCACCAGATTATTTGCTTAGTTTTAGAACCTTCGCAGTGTCCTTGAGTATCTTCTTTGCAAAAGTCGGGTCTGAGTTAATAGGCTTTTCAAAACTAGGAACCATCGCCCTGATTTCAGCCTTATTGGCCCTCACCAGATCAGTCTCCAGTTGTGTCAAAACGTCCATCATCACCTTCGCTGAAACGCTCGCGCCGGGAGAAGCACCCAATAGCCCAGCAATGCTTTGGTCAGCGGAGCTTATTACCTGAGTGCCGAACTGAAGTGTTCCAAGTTTGCCTTTTGGTGCAATTACCTGAGCTCTTTGGCCAGCTTCGTATAGCTCCCAGTCTTGCTCCTGCGCATTCGGAACAAACACTCTTAGACCTTCGAACTTTTTCTTTTTTGATTTCAATATCTCGGTTATGAGGTATTTCAATAGGCCTAGATTCGTAACAGCAACTGACAGATACGGAATCAAGTTCGCAGGACGAATACTCAAAGGTAGGTCTAAGAATGACCCGGATTTCAAAAACTTGAGATTGAATCCAGCAAAAGGCCCAAACAATAATGAAGGTGTTCCGTTTACCAGACGAGTGTCTAGGTGAGGAACGCTCATCGGTGGAGCCCCGACTGCGGCTTGGGAGTAAACCTTGGCCCAATGCTGCTTCACCACCTCAGGGTTATCAGTTCTCAGGAAATGTCCGCTGACCGGAAAAGTTCCATAGCCCTTTGCCTCTTCGATACCAGCAGATTGCAGTAATTTCAGTGCATAGCCGCCGGCTCCGACAAAGACCTTGGTTGCCGCTAAATAGATGTTCTTAGGGTTTTTAGTCTTAATCTCCCAACCACCGTCATTTAGCTTTCTGAGCCTTGAGACGTCGGTGTTTGTAATCAACTCAACATCATTTGCCTCGAGCCAGTGAATCATCTGTCGAGTCATTTCACCGTAATCAACATCAGTTCCGCTGTCGATTTTGGTTGCCCCCAAAACTTCGTCTTCACGACCTTCGATTAGAAGAGGCGTCCACTCGTTGATTTTGGTGAAGTCTTCTGTGTACTCCATGCCCTCGAATAAAGGCTCATCCTTTAGGACACGGTAGCGTCGCCGCAGATAATCAACATCTTTGGAACCCCTTACAAATGTCATGTGTGGGACGCTGTTGATAAAGGTTTTGGGATCTTCCAGAATTCCCTTCTCCACAAAATATGACCACAGTTGCCTTGAGAAAACGAACTGCTCATTAATGTCAATTGCTTTTTGTGGGGAGGGAAGGCTTCCATCAGAACTATCGGGCATGTAATTCAATTCACAAAGTGCAGCATGACCCGTTCCTGCGTTGTTCCAAACATCACTGGATTCCATCGCCGGGGAATCAAGTCGTTCGATAATTGCAATGCTTAGGTCTGGGTTCAAAAGTTTTAGGTAGCAACCGTAGGTTGCGCTCATTATGCCTGCGCCAATTAGCACGTAGTCATACCTGGGAGTTTGATCAATCACAGGTTAAGACTATCGCCTAAAGCACTGCTACGCCGAAGGCTGCGCCGACCAGGTAGCTGACAACCATGGTGATGATACTGACAGCCACAATTCGAATTGATCCCTTGAGAGGACTTGCTTTTCCAACAAGGGCTGCCAGTACTCCGGTGATTGTTAGTGCAACCACTACACCGACCAGAATTGCCGCAACCCTGAGCTCTGTTGGAAAAATAACAACTGCCAGCATTGGCAACACAGCCCCTGAGACGAAAGCTAGAAATGAACTCCAGGCCGCCTGAAATGGGTTGGCGGTGATGTCGCGCTTGGTTCTTCCATGACTAATCTCTGTGTCTTTTTGGGCGCTAACCGAAACATATTCGCCACCACCCATTGAAAATGCTCCTGCAACTGTGGCGGCTATTCCGGCAATCAATACCTCGGTGTCGCCGACACCTGCACCAACAACTCCCATCAAGACTCCTGCGACGCTAACGATTCCGTCGTTCGCACCGAGTACTGCTGCACGCAACCAGTTGAGTTTGCTATCAAGCTTTTTATTCATGAAAGCTAATAATGCCCGAAAAGCCATGGCGTTCAACTTAGCCACCCCTTACCAACAGCTAGACTTCTGTGCGTGCAGATAACAGTGGATGGCGAAAAAGTAAATCTAGAGCCAGGGGCCAGTGGTTTTGAGGTCTATACAGACCGAAAAGTAATTGCCATGTTCGTGAACGGCGCCGAGGTCGATCTTGCCTATAAATTTCAGGACGGCGATGGTGCTGAATCTATTTCTATAGAGTCTGAAGCTGGTCTACGAATTCTGAGACACAGCGTTGCTCACATCACCGCTCAGGCGGTTCAGGACCTATTCGAAGCAAAGCTTGGTATTGGTCCTCCCATTGAAGATGGCTTCTATTATGACTTTTTGATTGATGAACCTCTAACCGAAGAGGACCTCACAAAGATACAAAAGCGAATGAAAGAGATCGTGAAATCCTCGCAGCGCTTCACCAGACGAGTTGTCACCGAGGATGAGGCACGAGCTGAAATGGCCTCCGAGCCGCTCAAGATTGAGCTACTGGACAGAAGGTCCGAATCATTAGACGACGGGAACGTTGAGGTTGATGCTGGTGAATTAACCATTTATGACAACATTGACCGAAATGGTGAGACCAAGTGGAAAGACCTCTGCAGAGGTCCACATGTTCCTAACACAAGGATTGCGGATAAAGGTTTTGCCCTCACTCGAGTAAGCGCGGCCTACTGGCTTGGGGATCAGTCCAGGCAGTCTTTACAACGTGTTTATGGAACCGCTTGGCCAGACGCTGAAAGCCTGGCTGAATACAAAGAGAGATTAGAAGAAGCAGCCAGACGCGATCACCGCAAGCTGGGTCAGGAATTAGATCTTTTTAGCTTCCCGACCGAAATTGGGTCAGGGCTTCCAGTGTTTCACCCAAAGGGTGGAATTATCCGCCAGGTGATGGAGGACTACTCCAGGAAGAAACACCTAGATGCGGGCTATGAATTTGTCTATTCCCCGCACATTAGCAAGCAAAACCTATTCGAAATCAGCGGACATCTGCAGTGGTATTCGGATGGCATGTTCCCTCCAATGCAAATTGATGCGGAGTATGACGATGAGGGAGAGCTAAAAAAGCAGGGTCAGAATTATTACCTGAAGCCCATGAACTGCCCCTTTCATATTCTCATCTATAAATCCCGCTCCCGCAGTTACCGCGAGCTCCCACTAAAGATGTTTGAGTTTGGAAGCGTTTACCGCTACGAAAAAAGTGGAGTAGTTCATGGCTTGACTCGAGTTAGAGGTATGACGCAGGACGATGCTCACATATTTGTCAGCCAGGAGCAGTTGGCTTCAGAAATTGAGAAAGTTTTGCAGTTCGTACTTGACCTATTGCGGGATTATGGTCTGAATGATTTCTACCTGGAGCTCAGCACGAGGGATGACGGCGATAAATTCGTGGGTGATGAAAAGGCATGGGAGTTAGCCACGGAGACACTCAGCAAGGTTGCCTCAAATACCGGATTGGAGCTAGTGCCTGATCCGGGAGGGGCAGCCTTTTACGGTCCGAAAATTTCAGTCCAGGCAAAAGACGCCATTGGTCGCACCTGGCAGATGAGCACGATTCAACTGGATTTCAACCTTCCGGAGAGATTCGAGCTTGAATATGTTGGAAGCGACGGGGAAAAACACCGCCCAATCATGCTGCACAGAGCCCTTTTTGGCTCCATTGAAAGATTCTTTGGAGTTTTGACCGAGCATTACGCCGGCCACTTCCCACCTTGGCTTGCTCCGGTGCAGGTGGCTTGCGTGCCGATTACTGATAATCAACATCAGTACCTATCCGATTTTGCAGACTCACTGAGGGGTGAGGGGATAAGGGTTGAGGTAGACCTAAGTGACGAGCGTATGCAGAAAAAGATTAGAAATCACACCATGTCCAAAATCCCGTTCATCGTAATCGCAGGCGACAGTGATGAGGCTGACTCAGCGGTGAGTTTCAGGTATCGCGATGGAACACAGCGCAACGGAATCAAGTTGGAACAAGCTGTGAAGGAAATAGTTGACGCGGTAGCAAGCAGGGAGCAGGTTTAGGTGGAAGCTGAGTCAAGTTCCGGCCTGGGGGAGCAAATGGACGGATTTGAGCGGTTGTGGACACCACACCGGCTCGTCTACATTCAAAACGGCCAACAACCAGCTGACAAGGATTGCCCCTTTTGTTTGGCACCGGATAAAACTGACGAGGACGGGCTTATTGTTCGCCGCGGTAAGACCGGTTTCGTTTTGATGAATTTGTTTCCTTATAACTCTGGCCATCTTTTGGTTTGTCCCTACCGCCACTATCCGACCTTAGACACTGCGACCAAGGAAGAAAGCGATGAGATTACCCAGCTAACCCAGGAGGCGATGCGGGTGCTGAAGGGAATTAGTGGCACCCATGGCTTCAACATTGGCCTGAATCAAGGCGAGATTGCTGGTGCGGGTATAGCAGGTCACCTGCATCAACACATTGTTCCCAGATGGCGTAATGACGCCAATTTCTTCCCAATTATCGGCCAAACCAAGGCACTTCCAAGATTAATTGGTGATGTAAGGGAAGAATTACAGCAAAGATGGGATGAATTCAAAGACCCACGTAGTTGATTCATTCGACGTAACACAACGATTCTCTTCTCACAGGTTCTCTAGGATAGGCACATGACAGATTTTGAAACAGGTACACCGCTAGTTAAGCGCGGTTTGGCAGAGATGCTAAAAGGTGGCGTGATCATGGACGTGGTTACTGCTGATCAGGCAAAGATTGCAGAAGACGCTGGAGCAGTAGCTGTTATGGCATTGGAGCGAGTGCCCGCTGATATTCGAGCAGAAGGCGGAGTTGCTCGCATGAGTGACCCACAGCTGATTGATGAAATTAAGGCAGCTGTATCCATTCCAGTAATGGCAAAGGCTCGAATTGGTCACTTTGTTGAGGCTCAGGTGTTGCAATCTTTAGAGGTTGACTACATAGATGAGTCAGAGGTTCTCAGTCCAGCGGACTATGTAAACCACATTGACAAACTAGGTTTTGATGTTCCCTTTGTATGTGGTGCCACCAATTTGGGTGAGGCTCTAAGAAGGATTACCGAGGGTGCCGCCATGATTCGAAGCAAGGGTGAGGCTGGCACTGGTGACGTTAGCGAGGCTACCAAGCACATAAGGACAATTCTGGGCGAGATCAGAAACCTGTCTTCAAAATCCAAAGAGGAGCTCTACGTGGCTGCCAAAGAACTGCAAGCTCCATATGCTTTGGTGAAAGAGATTGCCGAAACCGGCAAACTGCCTGTTGTGTTGTTCACTGCGGGTGGGGTTGCCACTCCTGCAGATGCAGCAATGATGATGCAATTGGGAGCTGATGGTGTATTCGTTGGGTCTGGAATTTTCAAAAGCGGAAACCCAGAACAGCGTGCAAGGGCAATCGTGAAGGCAACTACTCACTTTGAGGACCCTGCTGTGATTGCCGATGTAAGTAGAAATCTCGGTGATGCCATGGTGGGAATCAACGTAAATGACCTTCCAGCTCCGCACAGGCTAGCCGAACGCGGTTGGTAACGGTTGGTGTCCTAGCTTTACAAGGTGGGGTTAGGGAACACCAGGAGTTGATTGAGTCTCTAGGGGCTCGGGCGATTGCGGTAAAAAAAGAAAGCCAACTGCATGACCTTGACGCACTAATAATCCCCGGGGGTGAATCAACAACAATCAGCAAGCTCATTGACGCTTTTGATTTGAAGCAACCGATTGCTGCTTTGATTGCCTCAAATATCCCAGTCTTAGCAACCTGTGCGGGTCTAATCTTGCTTGCTGAAGAGGTTGACGGGAAACCTGGTTTTTTCAAAAATCTTCCAATCAAAGTCACAAGAAATGCCTATGGCGCCCAACTAGCCAGTGCTGAGGCTGTTGTCGATTACCAAGATGGAAGTGAAAACGCAGCTTTTATCAGAGCTCCAAAGATTTTAGATTTTGGTAATTCGGAGGTAATTGGTCGAGTTGCGGACGAGGTGGTTGCAATAAAGTTTGGAAATATTATTGGCGCCAGTTATCACCCAGAGTTGACCAATTCCACAATGCTTCACAGAAAATTACTAGAACTAACCGCTTCCAACTAAAATAGGCAGTCATGTCAGGACATTCAAAGTGGGCTACCACCAAACATAAAAAAGCGGCCAATGATGCGAAGCGTGCAAAGTTGTTTGCGAAGCTAATTAAGAACATCGAGGTGGCCAGCCGATTGGGCGGCGCTGACATGGATGGAAATCCAACTCTTTATGACGCGGTAACCAAGGCTAAGAAAAACTCACTCCCTGCTGAAAACATTGAGCGAGCTATAAAGCGCGGAGCGGGAATCGATGGAGACGGTGTTGAGTACACGACGATTATGTATGAGGGCTACGCTCCGGGCGGGGTTGCAGTGTTGATTGAATGTCTGACAGATAACAAAAATCGTGCAGCGGCTGAGGTAAGACTTGCTATGAGTCGCAGTGGTGGAAACATGGCAGATCCAGGAAGCGTTAGCTATCAATTTGCTCGAAAGGGAGTGATTGTTCTCTCTGGAGTAAGCGAGGAAGCAGCTATGGAGGCAGCCTTAGATGCCGGCATTGAGGACATCGAGTCCAACGGTGAATCACTTGTGATAACCAGCGAGCCACAGGACATGGTTTCCGTGAGAACTGCCCTGCAAACCTCAGGATTGGATTATGACAGTGCGGATGTTGAGTTCATTTCCAGCCTGAAGGTTCCTTGCGACAAAGAAACTGCCCAAAAGGCAATCAAACTGATTGACGCACTTGAGGATCTTGATGATGTTCAAACGGTGTTTACAAATATGGATATCTCAGAAGAAGTTTTATCCCAGCTCGAGGCAAATTGAGAAAAGTTCTGGGCATTGATCCTGGATTAACCCGCTGCGGTATTGCAGCGGTGAGTGGCAAGGCGCTCAATAAAAGTCAGCTGGAGTTCACTGAAACCATCAAAACCCCAGCCAGCGAATCGCTAGATAAAAGACTTTGGACTATTGGTAATCGGATCAGGGAGATTATTTCCCAGCAAGAGCCCACTGAAATAGCCCTGGAACGGGTGTTTGCTCAGGCGAATCTGAAAAGTGTTATGGGCGTTGCTCAAATCAGCGGTGTCGTTTTATATCTAGCTGCCGAGTTTGATTTGCCAATTCGTTTCTTCACTCCTACCCAGGTCAAGGCGGGCGTGACAGGGGATGGCCGCGCTAGCAAGGAGGGGGTTTCCAATATGACCCGCACCCTGTTGGGCAACATAGAACAGTTTGATAGCGCAGACAGTGCCGATGCTGCCGCAATTGCGTTGACCGCAATCGCAAACCCATCAATGGAATCGGCTCAACCAACTAAAGCCCAACGGGCGTGGAGTGAAGCCATAAACAGAAGCTCAAAGTAATCTGAAGCAATGATTGCTCATCTAACCGGAACAGTTTTGGCCAAATTCGGCCGAGAACTCATCTTGGAGGTCCAAGATGTCGGTTACCAAGTTTTCGCAAGCTCCAGAATGAACGCGAAAACCGGAGAGAAAATGTCTGTGTTTGTTCGAACCGTTGTTAGGGAAGATGAAATTTCTCTTTATGGATTTGAAACAGCAACTGATCGGAGCCTTTTTGACTCACTTTGTGATGTCAATGGCATCGGACCAAAACTAGCAATGACGATTATCGAAGAGCTTGGTTACGACGCCGCTACCTCGGCGATCTCAGCAGGTGACGAAAGAGCCTTGCAATCAGTGAGCGGTGTTGGTTCGAAAACTGCAAAGTTGATGATTCTTTCCCTCAGCGGAAAGTTTGAGATGACCGAGAAGACCGATTCAACACTTTTGGATGCGCTTGTAAACCTTGGCTGGAAGGAGAAAGAAGCAGTTGAGGCTCTAAACAATGTTGCAAATCCCGGTGCTTCTCAACAGCAACTGCTCAAAGACGCTCTTAAGTATCTCGGGGGGAGTAAGACTAAGTCATGAGTTTTGAAACCGAACCCTTTGCACATGCCGATGATTCTGCTTTGGAAAAACAGTTGCGACCAGCAAACCTGCAGGAGTTTGTTGGACAAAACAAAGTCAAAAAGCAGCTAGAAGTTCTGTTGCAGGCAGCGCAGGAACAGAACAGAGTGCCCGACCACTTGCTATTTAGCGGCCCACCGGGACTTGGAAAAACAACTTTGGCCATGATTGTGGCAGCCGAGACTGGCAGATCCATACGTGTCACGAGTGGCCCAACAATTCAGCACGCAGGAGATTTAGCGGCAATTCTTTCATCGTTGGAGCATGGAGAGATTCTTTTCATTGACGAAATCCACAGGGTTAGCCGAACCGCAGAAGAAATGCTTTATTTGGCTATGGAGGATTTCCGAGTTGACGTCATGGTTGGGAAAGGCCCAGGTGCGACAAGCGTGCCTTTGGATTTGGAGCGTTTCACCCTTGTGGGAGCAACTACCCGAGCCGGCATGTTGCCAAATCCGCTGCGTGACAGATTCGGTTTCACTGCGAATATGGAATTTTACGAACAATCTGATTTGATCAAGGTCTTGTCCAGAGCATCAGATGTATTGGGAGTGAGCTTGAATGAGCCAAGCCTAGAGATCATTGCAAACTCAAGCCGTGGAACTCCAAGAGTGGCGAATCGTTTGTTGAGGAGAATCCGTGACTACGCCCAAGTGTCGAAGGTCGAGATGATTGATGAGAAAACCACGGCTGATGCTTTAGAAGTTTATGAAATTGATGCAACCGGTTTGGATCGACTCGACAGGCAATACTTACTTGCACTTTCCGAGAACAGAAACAGGGCACTGGGATTGGGCACATTAGCCACCAGGCT
>CAJXMQ010000037.1 GCA_913056225.1 uncultured Micrococcales bacterium
GGAGGACTGATTGACTCTTCAGTGAAGCCAGGAATTCCATTGGCCGAAAAGCTTGGTCAACTACTTGCTGGTATTGCTCACGCCTCTATGACGTCGGTGGAGATTGAAATCCGTGGTTACATCGCCGAACACGATGTGACAGTGTTGAAATTGGCAGCACTAAAGGGAATCTTCCAAAACATGGTCACTGACCAAGTAAGTTACGTAAACGCACCTCTCATAGCTGAAGCAAGAGGTGTAGACGTAAAGCTGACCACCGACACCCAAAGTGAAGAGTATAGAAACGTCACGATTTTGCGAGCAACTTTGGGAGACGGCTCAATAGTGAGTGTTTCCGGAACTGTAACCGGACCCAAATTGAATCAAAAGATTGTAAATATCAATGGATATGACGTTGAAGTTCCGATGGATGAGAACCTAGTTGTGATGGTCTATGACGATAGACCAGGAATTGTTGCGGTTTATGGAAGTGCATTTGCAGACGCTGATGTGAACATTGCCGCCATGCAGATTGCAAGAAAGAGTGAGGGTGGAAAAGCTCTCAGTGTTGTGACTGTTGATTCCCCGATATCGGCTTCAATCTTGGATGAAATCCAAGCCAAGATTCAAGCCGATTACATCAGGGCAATCACAATCCAAGAGGCTTAAACCTCAGAGCGGGCAAGTGCATCCTGGGCAAATTTCCATGTGGTGTACCCACCGGATAGGTTTTTAGCCTTGATACCTCGGCTGGCGAGAATCTGAATCGCGGTGTGAGCTCTTTGCCCAACGGCACAGTGAACCACGTATTCTTCTCCGGCTAGCTCATCCAGGTGTTCCCTCAGCTCGTCGACCGGGGCCAAAATCGCACCCGGAATGTGTCCACGATCGAATTCAGATTGAGTTCTAACATCCAGAATTTTGATGCCTCTGTCTAGCTCTGACTCCAATTGATTCCAGTGAATGTTGGGGGATTTATTCTCCAGCACGTTGTTGCCAACATAGCCCACGTGGTTGATGGCATCCTTGGCTGAGCCAAACTCTGGCGAGTAGGCCAATTCCAGGTTCATCAAATCATCAACATTCAGCCCTGCATAAATGGCGGTTGCCAAGATGTCGATTCGTTTATCGGCACCATCTTTTCCAACCGACTGCGCACCCAAGAGTTTTCCGGTTTCTGGATCAAATAGGACCTTTAGTGAAATTCTTTCGCTTCCTGGGAAGTAGCCTGCGTGACTTCCAGGGTGCAAGTGAATTGCGCTGTAGGGGATTCCCATGCGCTGGGCTAGACCCTCTGTGATTCCAGTCAAAGCGGCTGCCATGCCAAAGGCTCCGATGATGCCTGTGCCAATTGACTTCCTGGCGGGAGCTGTTTTTCCAGCGATCACATCCGCGACCAACCTGCCGTGACGGTTTGCCAGATTGGCAAGCCAAATCATTTGTGGTTGATCGGTGATCAGAGATTGTTTTTCAACCGCATCGCCAACTGCAAATATGCTTGGATCGCTGGTTCTTAGGTTTTCGTCAACTTTGATGCCGCCAGCTATGCCCATTTCGATCCCAGCCATTTCAGCTAGCTTGCTGTCAGCAACAACGCCAACCGATGAAACCACTAGATCAGCATCGATTACTCGGCCGTCTTTTAGCTTCAGTTGATTTTCGGTGATGCTTTCAGTTTCGGCACTAACTGCAATGCTTATTCCATTCGCTTCCAGGTTGGCTTGGAAGGGCTCAATCATTTCGATATCGAACTGTGGCAAAACGTGGTCTCGGAATTCAACCAAAGTGGTCTTTACTCCGCGGTGATTTAGGTTCTCGGCCAATTCAACACCGATGAATCCAGCTCCCAGGATGGCGGCTGACTTGATCTTTCCTTCATCTACCATTTGCTTGATGCGAACTGAGTCCTCAACATCTTTCAATACAACTGCACGCTCAATGCCCTCGATTGGAAGTTTTCTTGGGTTTGCACCCGGGGAGATTATTAGGTAGTCATAATCCTCAGTCTGCTCACCGGTTTCAGTATTAACGGCAGTAATTGTCTTGCCCTCGCGGTTGATACTGGTCACTTCGGTGTTTACTCGAACATCAAGGCGAAACCTTTTCCAGAGTGATTCTGGTGTTTGTAGCAAAAGACTTTCTTTTTTGTCGATGATGCCACCCACAAAATAGGGCAGGCCACAGTTTGCAAATGAGACATAGGGCCCCTTTTCATAAACGATGATCTCTGCGTTCTCATCTAGTCTTCTGAGTCGGGTGGCCGCACTCATTCCGCCTGCAACGCCACCGATTATTACTACCTTCATTTCCTAAACCGTCCTTAGTCCTGCTCTTTTCCAGGCGACCATTCCACCTGAAACATTCGAAACCTGATATCCAGCAGAGGCCAAAACTTTGGCTGCCTGTGCTGAACGCATGCCGGATTGGCACATCACCATCACTGGGCGCTCTTTGGCAATACTTCCCAATCTGCTCTCTAGAGAGCCAAGGGGAATGTGCTTGGCACCTGGCGCATGCCCAGATTTCCACTCATTACTTTCACGAACATCAATCAGTTGCGCTCCATCATCCAGGCGAGCCTGAACCTCAGTTACCTTGATTGCTGGATTTTTTGATTTGAATAGACCAAACATCAGATTGAGGGCTCAAAGCTTACGGTTTTACCAGAACCAATCCAGGCTGAGGTGCCACCAGCAACGCTGACGCAGTCCATGCCTTGCTGCTCCAAGTAGTTTGCAGCGGTCATTGACCTGCCACCACTTGCACAGATGATCCAAATCTTTTTATCCTTTGGTAATTCAGCCAGGTTGTCTGGGATTGAGTTCAGTGGGATGTGCTTCGCCTGAGGCACGTGTCCATCCTCAAATTCAAAAGATTCTCTTACATCAATTACGTATTCACCTGCCGCGATCGCCTGATCCAACTGGTCTACGGTTACTTCCTGAGCCATCATTTCCTTTCGGTTTTTTGTTTTTTATGACAGTGATAAAAATGCTTTTTCAAGCCTCTTGCGATCCTGATCGCCGTTTTCATCCAAGGCGCACGCTGCCAGGCCACTGCTCATCAGAGCAAAACCAGCACGGCTGATTGCTGCGTTGGCGGCGGCTAGCTGGGTTAGTACATCGGTGCAATCACGACCTTCTTCGATCATTCGCACAACACCGCCGAGTTGCCCTTGAGCACGCAACAACCTCTTGCGCACAGCTTCCAACTCTTTTTCGTCTAAATCCATGGTGTCTCCTTGACTATAAACAAACCGTAGCATACCCTAGGGGGTATCGAAAGGACATCATGAAAAAGTTTTTCAAAGTTTTGGTAGCAGGTCTAGCTGCCATGTTTATTGCAACCTCGCTAGCGGGATGCGCAGAACCAGAGCAGGTGGCCGTTGAGGACTACGCAATGATTATTGACGTGAGGACTCCCTCCGAGTTTGCCGATGGACATCTAGAGGGTGCCGAGCGAATTGGTATTGCGGATGCAGATTTCGCACAGAGAATCAATGAGCTAGACAAGACAGAGGACTACTACATCTACTGCAGAAGCGGTAACCGTGCAGGTCAGGCGATCAACTACATGCAGGACAACGGGTTCACCGGTGAGCTGGTAAATGGTGGCAGTGTTGGTAATGCCAGTGCTCAAACCGGACTTGCGGTCGTTAAGTAATTGGAATCTGAAAAGTTTTGGGATGCTCGTTATCGAGAGCAACCCAAAAGCTGGGGCGATGACCCCAATATTTTCCTTAGCCAAATCGACCTCAAAGGACTGTCCTCGGCGGTCGATTTGGCTGGAGGTAATGGAAGAAACTCGCTTTGGATGGCAAGCCAGGGGTTGAAGGCAGAAAATGTCGACATCAGCTCGGTGGCGCTTGAGCAGTTTTTGGATCGAGCTGAGCAGCGTGAGATTGCAGATAAATGTTTGGCCACACAAGCTGATGCCATCAATGCCAAGTTCCAACTGACTCCTGAACTATTAGTGATCGCATACCTTCAGATACCAGCCGACCAGTTTGAAAAGGCGTTTCATAATTCGTTGGCTCAAGTTGCAAATGGAGCCAGGGTGTTTGGAGTTTGGCACGCAATTGAAAACTTGGAACACGGTTACGGAGGGCCTCCCAGCAAAGAGGTATTGGTTTCTGAAGGACAACTCAGGAAGCTGACTGAAAAATATTCATGGAAAGATTTGAAGATTGAAAATCGGAATCGGGAAATAAACACTGACGATGGATTGAAAATCGCGATAGATGTTGTCTTAGAAGGAACCCTCTCTAGTTAGCAATGCCCGCCTATCTGCACTAAAGTTGAACAATCAACTGAAGGGTGTCGGGTGGATAAGCTGAATTTGGCTGTAATTCCAGGAGATGGAATCGGTCAAGAAGTTACCCCGATTGCATTGCAGGCTTTAGAAAAAGCACTGACCGTAAAAGGTGTTGAGCTATCACATACAGAATTTAATCTTGGGGCCGAGAGGTATCTCAAATCAGGCGATTTGTTGACTGAAGATGACCTGAGTCAGCTTGCCAAGCACGATGCAATTTTGTTGGGTGCAGTGGGTGACCCCAGAGTGCCAAGTGGAGTGCTGGAGCGCGGACTGTTATTGAAGCTCAGGTTTGCATTTGACCACCACGTGAATCTCCGACCAGCAAAATCGTTTTCAGGTTTTGAGGGCGTTTTAGCTGGAAACCCAAGTTTTGATTTTCTAGTTGTCCGTGAGGGAACCGAAGGCCCCTATGTTGGAAACGGTGGAGCAATCCGGATTGGCACGGAGAACGAGGTTGCCAACGAAGTAAGCGTGAATACCGCTTTTGGTGTTCGTCGAGTGGTGCAGTTCGCCTTTGAGCAAGCTTCAGCCAGGGATAACCGCTTAACCCTCGTTCACAAAACCAATGTTTTGACCCATGCTGGCGGGCTGTGGCAAAGAATCGTGGACGAAGTTTCAGAGCAGTTTCCTAAGGTGAAAACCGATTACATGCACATCGACGCAGTCATGATTCACATGGTCACCAACCCAGACAGATTTGATGTGATTGTCACCGACAACTTGTTTGGTGACATCATCACAGACTTGGCAGCAGCAATTGGAGGTGGAATTGGACTGGCCGCATCGGCTAATCTAAACCCCACGGGAGAATTTCCCTCCATGTTCGAACCCGTTCATGGTTCGGCACCGGACATAGCTGGAAAACAGCTTGCCGATCCCACCGCGGCCATCCTCTCCGCGGGTTTACTTGCCGAACAGCTTGGTTACAACATTGCCGCCAAGCAAATTAACCTGGCCGTGGCTGAATACATTGCCGAAGGTCAGAAGCAGAAAACAACAGACAAAATTGCAGAAAGTATCTTGGCAAGAATTTAAAGAGGAAATTATGAGCGTTGAGTTTCACCAGTCGTTAAACCAGTACCCTTTGCCTGATGTTGCGCGTGAGGCGATTTTGGCCAACCCCACTTTTGGAACCCACTTCACAGACCACCAGGTGGCTATTTATTGGGAAAAGGGAAGAGGATGGCATCAGGCCGAGGTGATCCCATACGGTCCCATCCAGCTTGATCCATCGGCAGCCGTTTTACATTACGGTCAAGAGGTTTTTGAAGGAATTAAGTCTTATCGACATGATGACGGATCGATCTGGACATTCCGACCAGCTGAAAACGCGATGAGATTGCAGAAAAGTGCGAAGAGGATGGCTTTGCCGGAACTCCCAGAAGAGCTTTTCATTCAGTCTTTGCATGAGCTAATCAAAGTCGATGGTGCTTGGGTTCCTCAGCCCGAAAAGGAAAAGACCCTTTATTTCAGACCATTCATTATCGCCGCCGAGAATTACTTGGGTGTTAGGGCTGCCAATCGTGCAGAGTATCGATTGATTGCATCTCCAGTTGGTCCTTATTTCACCGGAGGCTTGAAGCCGGTAAAGATTTGGATTGCTCTGGGCAGCGCTCGTGCCGGCAGGTATGGAACCGGTGAGGCAAAGACTGGCGGAAACTATGCAGCCAGTCTGTTGGCCCAGCAGGAGGGGCAAGACAACGGTTGTTCGCAGGTGCTGTTTTTGGATGCAGAGACCGGTGAGTACATCGAAGAGCTTGGCGGCATGAACATTTTCTTCGTCAAAAAAGATGGCTCGGTGCTGACCCCGTCTCTGGATGGAACGATTTTGCGAGGAATTACACGAGACAGCATTGTCACCCTGTTGGAGGATAGAGACATTGATGTCCAGCAACGCAAAATCACCCTCGCAGAAATTCGAGAGGGAATGAACTCTGGAGAAATTACCGAGGCCTTTGCCTGCGGAACAGCAGCAGTTATTACACCAATTGGACAGCTGGTTTCCAGTGAGGAGACCATCGGTGATGAAAATGCTGAGCCAGGAGCCCTGACTGTTTCGCTCAGAGAAGAGTTAACGGGGATTCAATATGGCAGGGTTGAAGACCGACACGGTTGGATGCACAAGTTAGGTGACAAATAAATGCGGATTGCTCGATTCAGTGATGGTGACGTGCCCAAATATGCAGTGGTTGATGGCCCAGAGTTAGCGGTTTTAAAAGGTCATCCGCTGGTTGATGGTTATGAATCAACAGGTGAAAGAGTGGCAATCAAAGAGGTGAAGCTTCTATCGCCAACACTGCCATCAAAAATAGTCTGCATTGGCATGAACTATCGTGCCCACGCAATGGAAATTGGTCAGGATGTCCCAGACGAACCACTGATGTTTTTCAAGCCAAACACGGCGGTGATAGGTCCTGGCGATCATGTCCAGTTACCTCACCAGAGTAATCAGGTGGAGCTAGAGATCGAACTAGCGATTGTGATTGGAAAGTTGACCAAGAATGTCACGGTTGCAGAAGCCGCTGAGCACATATGGGGCTATACGGTTGCTAATGATGTGACAGCTAGAGATTTACAGTTCAGTGACTTGCAGTGGGCAAGGTCAAAGGGATTTGACACATTCTGCCCAATAGGCCCTTGGGTCGAAACTGAGTTTGACCCTGATGACCAAGCTATTGAGTCAAGAGTCAATGGGGAAATTAGACAGAAAGCTTTGATCTCGGACATGAATTTCAAGCCTTTGGAGCTAGTGAGCTATGTCAGTGAAAATGTCACGCTACTGCCGGGAGATGTAATCGTCACCGGATCTCCTGCAGGAATCTCGAAAATCGATAGCGGAGACGTGATCGAGTGTGAGATTGAAGGTGTTGGCACCTTGATAAACCCCGTTACGTAGACTGAGCGGGTTATGTCAAAAATTTCAGCTCCTGTTACGAACGCTTCAGGCTCAGATATCCGTGTCCGCTTTTCTCCCTCACCAACTGGTATCCCGCATGTTGGCTTGATTAGAACGGCTTTATTTAACTGGGCTTATGCAAGACGGCACGGTGGCAAATTCATCTTCAGGGTGGAGGACACCGATAGTTCCAGGGATAGCGAAGAATCGCTCAATCAAATCATTGACGGGCTTCACTGGCTGGGCATTCACTGGGATGAGGGCTATTCAGTCGGGGGAGAGTTTGGTCCATACCGCCAGAGCGAGCGACGCGAGAAGTACCAAGAGGTTATTTCAAAGTTAGTTGAGTCGGGTCACATCTATGAGAGTTTCCTAACCGGAGATGAGATCAAGCAGCGCAACATTGATAATAATCGTCCGGTGCAACTGGGTTATGACAACAGCGAGCGGGACTTAACTGAACAGCAGCGACAGGCGTATTTGGACGAGGGTCGGGAGCCAGCTCTCAGGGTTCGGGTTCCGGACCAGGAGATAAAATTCAACGATTTAGTTCGTGGCGAAGTTAGCTTCCCAGCAGGTTCGTTTCCAGATTTTGTTGTAGTCAGACCAAGCGGAGATCCTCTCTACACACTTGTAAACCCAGTCGATGATGCATTGATGGGAATCACCCACGTGCTACGGGGAGAAGATCTGCTTAGCTCCACTCCCAGACAGATTGTCCTCTACAACGCAATGTTTGAAGCGGGCATCACTGAGTTCATTCCGAAGTTTGGACACCTTCCATTTGTCATGGGCGAGGGAAACAAAAAACTTTCAAAGAGAGACCCCGAAAGCAATTTGTTCTTGCACAAAGAGCGTGGATTCATCCACGAGGGGCTGTTGAACTACCTGGCTTTGCTGGGATGGTCAATTGGACCAGATCGAGACATTTTTAGTCTTGAGGAGTTGTGTGACAATTTTGAAGTTGAAAATGTAAACCCAAACCCTGCTCGATTTGATCAGGCAAAGGCAGAGGCCATCAATGCCGCCCACATCAGATTGTTAGAGCCAGCGGATTTTGAATCAAGGCTGATCCCTTACCTTCAGGACGGAGGGTTGGTTGATTTAGAACCAACCGAGGAGCAACTTGTGATTTTGAATCAGGTGGCGCCACTGATTCAAGAGCGAATAACCGTTTTGAGCGAAGCTGTTGAGATGGTCCGATTCCTGTTTGTTGAAAATCTTGATTACGCGGATGACGCCCTACAAAAAATGCCAGAAAACACTACGGAGATTATTGAGAAATCAGTTTCGGTCCTGAACCAACTTGAGAGCTGGGAGACCGAGGCAATCCAAGCCTCTTTGCAGCAGGTCTTGATTGAATCCATGGAACTCAAGCCCAGAATTGCCTTTGGACCTTTGCGATCAGCAATTAGTGGGAGAAGAGTTTCACCTCCACTTTTTGAGTCAATGGAGATCTTGGGACGTGAAAAATCCATTGAAAGGCTTGAACACTTTCCATCCATAGTTGCTTCACGCTAGGATAGGTGCTCGAGCCGAAGTGGGCTCAACCCTTGGGGTATGGTGTAATTGGCAACACGGATGATTCTGGTTCATTTGTTCTTGGTTCGAGTCCAGGTACCCCAGCAAGGAAA
>CAJXMQ010000038.1 GCA_913056225.1 uncultured Micrococcales bacterium
GCGCTGGTTGAGAGATCCGTTACAGATTCCACCATTGTTTCAATTACTTCACTTCTCGGAGAGACCGAATCTGGGGTGAGCCCACCGGTGACGGTAGAGCAGATGACGACAGTTGGAAATTCAATTTATGTGATGAGTCCACTTGGTGATGTTTGGTCAAGGTTTGGAAATTCATGGAGATCGCTTGTAAACGATGCAGTTGGGTTGAACACAGCTCGCTGATTTCTCACATTTTTGATCTGACTCCTCAAAACACGAGTCAAATCAGTGATTGTTAGAAAGTGTTCTCAGCAATCTTCCCGATCAACTGTCTTGGATGTGGTGCGATAGATGAATTTTTATGTCAATCATGCGTTCATGCAGAGATTTTCCATAATCCCGCCCAGAGACCAGGTTTTAGTTTTATCTCTGGTTTCAAATATGAAGGTCTGTTTGCATCCGCCCTGGGGAGGCTAAAAAACCAAAGCGAATATGGCTATGCCAACCGATTTGCCGAGGCTTTGAAAAACCAAATTGATTTTGATTCAAGGGTAGAAACCCTTGTTCCCCCCTCCACTAACTCAGCCATGCGAAAAAGGGGTTTCAACCCAGCGGCCTCAATAGCTAAAAAATCAGGGTTCAAGGTAACAAATAAACTTCGCCGAATTAGACAGAGTGATTCTCAGCGAGGACTTGATTTTCAAGCCAGGCAACGAAACAGCAATCGATTATTTGAACTTCGAGAACGGGGCGAGTTTTTGATATTCGATGACGTTGTCACCACTGGCGCCACTATTCGGGAAATGATCAGAGCGGTTGAAGAACAAAGTGGCAGGGTTTTAGGAGTTTTTGCACTTTGCTCAACTGAGACAAAAGGGGCAAACTATGAATAGTAAGCATTCATCAATCAGATACTGGAGGCATCATGCAATTACGATTCAGCACTAAAAACCTAGACATATCTGAGAGATTCCGAGACTACGTTGATGAGCGCGCCGGCAAGGTTGAGCAGCTGGCCCATAAACCAGAAGAGCTACACATCAAAATCACCCGCTATGAGCAAAGCCGCAGTGATGGTCAGCGCGAACAGGTTGAGCTGACGGTTTATGAACCAGGTCACGTGGTTCGAGCAGAGGCCAGGTCTGAGGATAAGTTCGCAGCCTTCGACATCGCCTTTGGAAAGCTCACCGAAAGACTTAGAAGATATGCGGATAAGCACAAGAGCCACCGCGGTACAGGTCACCACAACAAAGGAACCAGTGAACTGTCAGCAAATAACTTCGCCGACATAGACGTGGTTCCAGTAGAAAGAGACGTGTTGGAAGCGGCTACCGGTGAAATCCCAATCATTGACGAGGCGAACCCAATCATGATTCGCGAAAAGCAATTCAAGGGTGAGCCGATGACCGCTGAGCAGGCGGTGGATCGAATGGAGCTGGTTGGCCACGATTTCTATCTCTTCCACAACTCTGAAAACAATCGGGTATCAGTGGTTTACAGACGCAAGGGATGGAATTACGGGGTAATTTCACTCAGGTGAAACCAATAGACTTGCAATACAAAATCAGGAGAAAATTTTGGCATCAGTCGTAGAGAGAGTGTTGCGCGCCGGCGAAGGTCGCATCCTAAAGAAACTCTCAACCATC
Organism: uncultured Micrococcales bacterium; assembly: GCA_913056225.1. Taxonomy (GTDB): domain Bacteria; phylum Actinomycetota; class Actinomycetes; order Actinomycetales; family Microbacteriaceae; genus CAJXVY01. The sequence continues at coordinate 1,626 of CAJXMQ010000038.1, forward strand.
ACAAAAAACGTAAACGCCCTTGAGAGTTATTTTGAAGACCTCACAGATGAGGAGCTACAGCAGGAAACTGTAAATTTCCGAGAGCGTTACGCCAGCGGGGAGTCGCTGGATGATTTGATGCCAGAGGCATTTGCTGCCGTTCGCGAGGCCAGCAAGCGAACAATTGGTTTGCGTCCATACGATGTTCAGGTCATGGGAGCGGCTGCCCTACACATGGGAAACATTGCCGAGATGAAAACTGGTGAGGGTAAGACACTGGTGGCAACACTCCCTGCTTATCTGAATGCAATTGCAGGTCGCGGTGTTCACATCGTGACTGTGAATGACTTCCTAGCGGGCTACCAGTCAGATCTGATGGGTAGGGTTTTTAGAGCCTTGGGCATGACCACCGGATGCTTGGTCTCTGGTCAGGAACCACCTGTTCGCAAAGAGCAATACATGGCGGACATAACCTATGGAACGAACAACGAATTTGGTTTTGACTACCTGCGTGACAACATGGCTCTGGACAAAGCCAGCTTGGTTCAGCGAGGTCATTTTTTCGTAATTGTCGATGAGGTTGACTCGATTCTGATTGATGAGGCCAGAACCCCGCTGATTATTTCTGGACCCGCTCAAGGCGACGCTAACCGCTGGTTTGGAGTCTTTTCCAAGCTGGTTCAGCAAATGGAGGTGGATGAGGACTTCGAGGTCGACGAAAAAAAGAGAACTGTCGGCATCTTGGAACCAGGAATTGAAAAGGTCGAAGATTACCTCGGAATAGACAACCTTTATGAATCTGAAAATACGCCCCTGATCTCATTTTTGAACAATGCAATTAAGGCAAAAGTCCTATTCAAAAAAGACAAAGATTATGTCGTGGTAAACGACGAGGTGCAGATTGTTGACGAGCACACCGGGCGTATTCTTCCGGGCAGACGATACAACGAGGGTATGCACCAGGCAATTGAAGCCAAAGAGGGCGTGCCAATCAAGGCAGAGAACCAAACACTTGCATCTATTACCCTGCAGAACTACTTCCGTTTATACGACAAGCTTTCAGGTATGACCGGTACCGCCGAGACAGAGGCGGCCGAATTCATGTCCACTTATAAACTCGGCGTGGTTCCGATTCCAACCAATAAACCAATGGTCAGAAAAGACCAGTCGGATTTGATTTATAAAAACGAAGAAATCAAATTCCAGATGGTTGTGGATGACATCGCCGATAGAAACAAACTTGGCCAGCCAGTTTTGGTTGGAACTACATCTGTTGAAAAAAGCGAATACCTATCTTCTTTGCTTTCTAAGCGAGGAATCCGTCACGAGGTTCTAAACGCGAAAAACAACGCATCAGAGGCACAGATCGTTGCGCAGGCGGGTCGTTTATCAGCTGTTACGGTTGCAACCAACATGGCCGGGCGTGGAACAGACATCATGCTGGGTGGTAACGCTGAGTTTTTGGCTGTTGCTGAGGCCAAGGCAAAGGGTTTGGATCCCAATGAGGATCCAGAGCGCTATGAAGCCGAGTGGGATGCGATTTTTTCTCGTGTCGGCGAGCAAGTTCAGTCCGAAGGCGACAAGGTTAGAGCAGTTGGTGGCCTTTATGTCTTGGGAACTGAGCGTCACGAATCTAGGCGAATTGATAACCAGCTGAGGGGTAGATCTGGTCGACAGGGTGATCCGGGCGAATCTAGGTTCTATCTTTCACTGACCGATGATCTGATGCGACTTTTCAATTCAGGAGCGGCTGCATCCATAATGAACCGCGGCGGCATTCCAGATGACCAGGCGATTGAGTCAGGCGTTGTCTCGCGAGCAATTGCTTCCGCTCAGTCTCAGGTTGAGGGTCGAAATGCAGAGATACGTAAGAACATTTTGAAATACGACGACGTTATGAACAATCAGCGTCTTGCGATTTATGCTGACCGAACCCGAATCCTGGAGGGGGATGACGTTCAAGAAACCATCACTGATTTCTTAGAGGGAACTCTGAAAGTCATTGTTGAGCAGAAAATCCCAACCGGTAATTCGGACTGGGAGCTTGAGGAGCTTTGGGAGGAATTGACCAGGATTTACCCAATAGGGCTGGAAATCGATGAGGTAATGGCTGAGGCGGGGGCTCGTTCGAAAGTCACTCGCGAATGGCTACTAGAAGAGCTAACAAGCGATGCCAAGTTTGCCTATCAGCGCAGGACTGAAGAGCTCGGCGAGGAAATCATGCGTGATTTGGAGCGCAGAGTAATCCTTAGCGTTTTGGACAGGAAGTGGCGAGACCACCTCTATGAGATGGATTACCTGAAAGAAGGCATCGGCCTTAGGTCCATGGCGCAGCGGGATCCGCTGGTTGAGTATCAGCGCGAGGGCCACACGATGTTTATGGAGATGATGGCTGGAATCCGAGAAGAGACTGTTTCAACAATGTTCAGAGTCGAAATAAAGAAGGCTCCTGAACTAGAGCAGCCAAAGCCAGGTGAGCTAACTCTGAGTGCTCCGACCGAAGGCGGAGGAGTTAGAGTTCAGCAGGGGGACAAGGTTCAAGAAAGTCCCGCGACCCAGCCTGCTGCTGCAAAGGGTCAAACTTTGAACCGTGCGCAACGCAGGGCTCAGGCTAAAAAGCCACCAAGAACGGGACCCGGATCTTCATTTTTTAAGTCCTAAATAAGTTCGATGTGGGTGACTCGCCACCGGCTATAAACCTTATCTAGCCTCATGCTGATGGCTTGCACCGTTTTCGATGACTTGACCAAGACCACCGCCTCGATGGTGTTCCGTGGGGCCGGAAAGATTTCGGCTCTGGTAACTCGAAAGAACTCCCGCTGGTTCGATTGGCGTTTTCTAGCCCTTGCTCTATTTTCCAAACAATGCTGGTTTGCCACCATTAAATAGGTGTCCTCACTGAGCCACCGAGCTAACTGTTCCGGACCCCTCATTCCTCCCAGGATGTCCGCATAGACCTGACCCAGCTGGGCGATGATCTTCTTTACATCACTGTTTCCTTTGGCTGTATTGCTCATCTCTGCCCCCTTTCGTTTGGAGTAACTAGAACTTAGGCAACCCCGAGGGAGTTTTCCAGTACCCCATTTGGTGGTTGTGGATAACTTGAAATTAATGTCCTCGGCTGTGGATAACCAGCTGCGACCAAGGCCGTTCTCTGATTATTTGGTGGCATGAACCTAAGAAAGATTCGAAGAGTGTTTAGCCCCTTAGTGCTTGTAAGCGTGGGGTTGTCAGTGCTGTTGATAGCGGTAGCTTTGTTGCAATTTTCACGTCCAGTTCCAGAATTATTGATTGCCAAGCGGGATTTATCTGCAGGTCAACAGTTGTCAATTAGTGATTTTGAGGCTGCTGGAGTTGGCCTACCTGAGAACAACAGCTCTTATTTCAGATCAGAGCAATTTCCATCGGGTTCGGTGCTGGCAAAATCAATTGGCCGGGGTGAAATTCTTGCCAAATCTCAAGTTCAAAGCTCTGGACCCAAGGGTTTCACTATGATTCGCTTCAAACCCGAACTACCTGTTGCCAATAGTTTGCGAATTGGGGATTTGGTCGGATTATGGGTTGTCAGTGGGGAACAGTTTGAACAGCTGGAACCAGCAGTGCAACTTGCTGTTGGCAGATTGGTGGAGATTCAAAAGAGCGAGGGGTTGTTTGCAGACGAGCAACCATACGTTGAGATAACCATCCCAGAATCAACACTTCCAGAAGTGTTGAAATCTATGGCCTCAGCGCACAAAGTGTTCTTAGTTGAGCCTGGGTTATGAAACGTTCTTTTGAACAAACGCTTGAATTAGAAAATTCAATCAACTGCTTTTGGTCAACTGGGACCGGCGGGGCAAGTGTTCTGAGCTTGGAGTATGCGACTCAACTGGCCAAATTACGACGCAAAACACTGTTGATTGATTTTGATCTGGTAGATCCATCGTTAATGATTTATCTGGCAGTAGATGATTATCCCAGTGGTCTGCAAGCGGGTCTGCGTTTGGCCACTCAATCAAGACTGGATGCCACCAACCTCAACCAGCTGATTGTTCAAAGTGAGGACCACAGGCATTTGCACCTAATGGCTGGAATGCCGGTTCAGGGAAGATTTAACTCCATTGAGACAGGTTCGATTACTTCTCTTCTGGTGCAATTGGCTAACTGGTATGACGAGATTGTTTTGGACCTGGGAAGCCTTTATTCGCAAACTACAAATTCAAAGCTGTTCGAGCTTCAGTCTGAGGCCATTGACGCATCAGAGAACGCATATGGAATTTTCAGGGCAGATCCAGAGGGTATTGCAAAGCTTTTTTTGAAAAAGGCAGAAACTTCTTTGATTGCAAATATTTACAGGGCAGGGTCTTTAGGGGCGGGTGGCCGAAAGGCTTTGAAGACAGTGGTTCAAGAAAACACTGGACAACCACTTTTGGAAATCATAGGTGAGGATGACAACTTGACAGCAGCGATTGCCAAGGGCATTTCAGTAGGTGAGGTAAATAGAAAAAGCCCAATCAGCATTGCTGTGAAAAACCTGATTCAGTCCCGAGTTGACTCGACTCACTAGAATTCGGGTGTGACCAACTTCTGGCAAAAAGCATCCGTGACCGAGCAATCAGTAATCTGGCTCGAGGCGTTGATGTCTGATTGGCAGTTGATCGCAGACCTGGCTTTTGCCGATCTGGTTATGTGGGTTCCAACCAAAGAGGGTTTCATTGCTGCCGGGCACGCTAGGCCCTCATCCGCCGCCACCAGGTTCTATAGAGACATAACAGGGAACTTTCCGCAGCGAAACTGGGAAATACAAATTGAACTTGCCTGGAAAGAAAATGAGATTGCGACCTCAGCTGGTTCCAAGGATTATGACAATCCGGATCAGTTAACTGCAGTTCCTGTGAATAATGCAGCCGGGGAGCCCATTGCGGTTATCACCCGACACACTTCTAATCGTGCGGGGTTTTATTCTTCAAAACTAGAAAAGGCCTATCTGTCTTGCGCCAATGATTTGTTGAATATGGTCAGTAATGGAAATTTCCCAAATAAGGATGCCGGAACCGGCCCGAAAAGGGGAGCACCAAGAGCTAATGACGGTCTGATTCGAGTTGATAAAGAGGGACGCGTTACCTTCGCAAGCCCTAATGCACTGAGTGCTTTCAATAGAGCAGGGATTGAGGGCGAGTTAGAAGGGGAAATACTGGCCGAGCTAGCTGTCGGGGGCAACAGCTCTCTGCTGCAGGTGGATGAGGGACTTCCAATGGTGCTGAGTGCAAAAGATAGTTGGAGAAGCGATCTGAGCACTCTGAATTCAACGCTCTCCATTCGTTCAATCCCGCTAATCAATCAGGGAGAGCGGGTTGGAGGATTGATTTTAGTCAGGGACGTCACCCAGCTAAGAGATAGAGAGCGCGAGCTCATCACCAAGGATGTGACAATTCGCGAGATTCATCACAGGGTGAAAAACAATTTGCAGACGGTTTCTAGCTTGCTAAAAATACAGGCTCGAAAATCCGAAAGTGAAGAAGTCAAAAACTCTCTTCAGCAGGCTCTCAGGCGAGTAAATGCAATTGGTCTGGTGCATGAAGCTCTGAGTGAACTGAGCCAGCAAGATGTTGAGTTCGATTCGGTTTTCCAACAGATTCTGAATCTAGTTGGGGAATTGTTTGCAAGCTATCGGGCCACTGTGGAGACCAAAATTGATGGAAGGTTTGGAGAGATTCCAAGCGAGCGAGCCACCCCATTGGCAATCGCTTTAACCGAGATTGTTAGCAATGCGGTTGAGCATGGGTTGCGAGACAGAAGTGGAGTTGTGATGGTGGGGGTGAAGCGAGAGAACAATCGACTGGACATCGAGGTTACCGATGATGGCATCGGAATGCCTGAGGGTAAAGAGGGTTCTGGTTTGGGAACTCAGATTATTCGAAGTTTGGTTGAGGGAGAACTTCGGGGAAACATCAGTTGGACTTCTCCAATTCGTGGTGGAACCCGAGTAAAGCTCTCTATTCCCTGCTAGCCGGCTCTGCGAGCTCTGGCGTACTTGCGCTTCAATGAGCGGCGTTCGTCCTCACTGAGGCCACCCCAGACGCCAGTGTCCTGGTTTTCGCGGATCGCATACTCGAGACACTGAGCGGCGACATCACACTGCCTACAAATTGATTTGGCTTGCTCGATTTGTTCCAGCGCGGGTCCAGTGTTTCCCACTGGGAAGAAGAGCTCTGGATCCTCATTGAGGCATCGAGCCTCATTCAGCCAAGACATGTCCATATGTTTTGTTATTCCTTGGTCGCCGCCAGCATTTGCCGACTTGTCCGTTTGCAAAGTAACGTTGGAAATGTTTTCACAGTCCACCCTCGAAAGCAATAGATAGAGAGAAATTATGCGGTCAGCTCAATTTGTTGCGCTTGTTGTAATTGTCATACTCCAAGCATTGGGTGTAATCGCAATCACCGGAATTTGGACATTCGAATTTTTCAATGGGCAGGGGATCGACTTTGTCAGTAGCTTGTCTTTGTTACTGGTGATGATTGCTGCCAGTGGTTGGCTGATTGCAACAAGCGTTGGCTTGAAAAACAGAAGACGCTGGGCTTTATCCTCTGCGGTGGTTGTTGAGATTCTTGGTGTAATTCTGGGGCTTGCAGCGATTCCTGAGAATCTGTTCCTGGGCTGGCTAATCCTTGGCCCTGCGATTATTGCTTTGGTGATATTGCTCAGTAGGAATATCGGAAATCAGATTTCAGAGAAAGACTAGGACTTCAACATCTCTAGCAGGTGCTCAACATGTCCAGTTGATTTAACCCCGTACATGGCATGTTGAATCTTTCCCTCTTTGTCAATAATCATGGTTGAGCGCAGAACGCCTTTATAAAGCCTGCCAAAAACACTTTTGTCGCCATAGGCACCAAATTGTCTGTGGACTGCCGTGGTCAAATCGCTGAGCAAATCAAATTTCAGCTCCAGCACCTCATGGAATCCCTTTAGTCTGTCGACTTTGTCAGGCGAAACTCCAACAATTTGGTAGCCAAGGTCGGCGAACTCCTGGAAGTGCTGGTCGAAGTCACTTGCTTCCTTGGAACACCCCGGAGAAGCTGCAGCCGGGAAGAAATAAAGGATTAA